>NZ_JAVRCK010000040.1:64694-76869 GCF_034530815.1 Nostoc sp. DedSLP03 | reverse complement strand
CCGGAAAGTGACAGAAGAGGGTTAGAATACCCGGAAAGTGACAGAAGAGGGGTATTATCGGGCGCTTGTTGTAAAAGAAGATGAAAATTTTGTATGGTTTTGGATTGGATCGCATCCAGAGTATGACAGATTGCTAAGTGGCGGATAGCGTTCTAACATTGCCTAAGAGCAGCCTAACTGAATCGCTCACAATACAAAGTATGGAACTATACTTAATTCGTCATGGCATCGCCGAAGACAAGGGATTAGGCATCAAGGATGAAGAGCGCAGCCTTACCAAAGAAGGAAGGCAAAAAACTGAGAAAGTTGCCCAGAAACTTGTTAAATTAGGTTTAAACTTTGATTTAATTCTCACCAGCCCCTTAGTGCGGGCGCGCCAAACGGCTGAAATCCTGATAGCAGAAAAACTAAGCTCCCAGTTAGAGGAATCTAGCCACCTCGCTCACGATGGTCAAATTTCTAGTTGGCTAAAAGAGTGGTTAGAGCCAAGAAATTATTCCCAAAATACCCAACTGGCGCTGGTTGGACACGAACCTGATTTAACCAATTGGGCAGAAATTCTCCTGTGGGGGGAAGTCAAAGAAAGTTTAGTCTTGAAAAAAGCAGGTATGATTGGGATAAAACTACCAGAAACAGGTTCTGCTCTGGGTCGTAGTCAGATGTTTTGGTTGACACCACCCAAGTACCTGCTATAACAGTTTTCCAACATTTTCGATTGTTGTTAGAACGGCTACTGTTATGGCGACAATAAATTTCTGGTAATGTTACCTCCAGCAGATATTTCAAAAAGCAAATGGTGTTGCCATGATGGTGTGCGAATACAAGCCTGGTCTAGAAGGCATTCCCGCCGCTCAATCAAGTATCAGCTATGTTGATGGGCAAAAGGGAATACTAGAATATCGTGGCATTAGGATTGAGGAATTAGCAGAAAAAAGTACATTCCTAGAAACTGCTTATCTCTTAATCTGGGGTAAACTGCCAAGCAAAGAAGAACTGGAAACATTTGAGCATGAAGTTCGTTACCATCGGCGGATAAAATACCGCATTCGGGACATGATGAAATGCTTTCCAGAAAGCGGCCACCCAATGGATGCCTTGCAAGCCTCTGCTGCGGCTTTAGGTTTGTTTTATTCGCTCCGGGATTTACATAATCCTGCCTATATTCGAGATTCAGTAGTGCGGCTAATAGCAACTATTCCGACGATGGTGGCGGCCTTCCAACTGATGCGAAAAGGCAACGATCCGGTACGTCCCCGTGATGATTTAGACTATTCCGCCAACTTTCTATACATGCTCAATGAGCAAGAACCCGATCCTCTGATGGCGCGGATTTTTGATATCTGCTTGATACTTCAAGTCGAGCATACAATGAATGCTTCTACCTTCAGTGCTAGGGTGACAGCTTCCACCTTGACCGATCCTTACGCTGTGGTTGCTAGTGCTGTGGGAACTTTGGGCGGGCCTCTGCATGGTGGAGCCAATGAAGAAGTAATTCAAATGTTGGAAAAAATTGGCTCTGTAGAAAATGTCCGTCCTTACATAGAGGACTGTCTGCAAAGTAAATCTAAGATTATGGGCTTTGGACATCGTGTCTATAAAGTAAAAGACCCACGAGCCATAATTTTACAAGGACTAGCAGAGCAATTGTTTGAGAAGTTTGGGCATGACAAGTTCTATGACATTGCTCAAGAAATGGAACGAGTTGTAGGAGAAAAACTCGGTAGCAAGGGGATTTATCCCAATATTGACTTTTATTCCGGTTTGGTGTATAGGAAAATGGGTATTCCTACAGACTTATTTACGCCAATATTTGCGATCGCTCGTGTTGCCGGTTGGCTAGCCCACTGGAAAGAACAACTAGCAGAAAACCGGATTTTCCGTCCTACCCAGGTTTACAACGGTCTGCACGAAGTTACTTATACTCCCATTGAGCAACGGTAACTGGGCATAGGACATGGGGCATGGGGCGTTAGGAGTGCTGAGTAATGAGTTAGGAGTAATGAGTTAGGAGTTAGGAGTTAGGAGTTTTGTTTATCCCCTTGTCCCCTCATCTCCCCTGCTCCCCTGCTCCCTCTGCTCCTCTGCTCCCCTGCCCCCATCCCCGTCTCCTCACAATAGTCAATCTCAATGCCAACCATAAGTAGAATTCTCATCTCGCTTCAGGGTGGTAAAACCATCCAACGATATACTAGGCATGGGAATTGGCAACAAATCTTCAATCGAGCGTCATCACAGCAAAAATTAAAAATGGGTGAATTTACAGGTATTAATTTAACTAATAGTTGTAACTCACCATGACTCTATGTCTTAAAGAGCACCAAACATGAATTCAGGAATTGACCTCCAAGGAACTTTTATTGAATCCCTCCGGGATTTAGGTATACCAGCAGGAACAGCTAAAGCGATTTGGATGCCACTGCCAATGATACTGATGCTGATTGGAGCAACAGTGGGGGTATTAGTTGCTACTTGGCTAGAACGGAAAATTTCTGCCTCCGCACAGCAGCGAATTGGGCCAGAATACCAGGGGCCTTTTGGGTTGCTAGTACCTGTAGCGGATGGTCTAAAGCTGGTATTTAAAGAAGATATAGTACCAGCCAAGTCCGATCCCTGGCTGTTTACCCTCGGCCCCATTATTGTTGTAATTCCGGTATTTCTGTCATTCCTGATTGTGCCCTTTGGACAGAATATCGTAATTAGTAATGTGGGCATGGGCGTATTCTTGTGGATTGCCTTGTCAAGCATTCAACCCATTGGCTTGCTGATGGCTGGCTATGCATCTAATAACAAATATTCCCTCTTAGGGGGCTTGCGGGCAGCAGCGCAATCTATTAGTTATGAAATTCCTTTGGCGTTAGCGGTATTAGCGATCGCTATGATGTCTAATAGCCTCGACACTGTTGATATCGTCAATCAGCAGTCTGGCTACGGCATTCTGGGCTGGAACGTTTGGCGACAACCAATTGGTTTTCTGATCTTTTGGATAGCCGCCCTCGCTGAATGCGAACGATTACCCTTTGACTTACCCGAAGCGGAAGAAGAAATCGTCGCAGGCTATCAGACTGAATACTCAGGCATGAAATTTGGTCTGTTCTACCTGGGTTCATACGTTAACTTAATCCTTTCTTCCTTACTAGTAGCAATTCTCTACCTGGGCGGTTGGGACTTTCCGATTCCCCTCAACCTCATCGCTGGTTGGCTAGGAGTTAGTGAATTAAATCCCGTGTTCCAGATAGTAACGGCGGCTTTGGGTATCACCATGACTGTGTTCAAAGCTTATTTGCTAGTGTTTGTCGCCATCCTGTTGCGCTGGACAGTGCCACGGGTAAGGATTGACCAACTGTTAGATTTAGGATGGAAGTTTTTGTTACCAGTTGGTTTGGTTAATCTCCTATTAACCGCCGCCCTGAAACTAGCCTTTCCCTTCGCTTTTGGTGGTTAGTCATTAGTCATTAGCATACACAAATGACTAATGACAAAAGACCAAGGACGAAGGACAAGGGACAAATAACGCTGATAGCTTAAAAAGAGAGAGTGAAGCACAATGCTAAAGTTCCTAAAACAAGTTGGCGATTACGCCAAAGAAACAGTACAAGCTGCGCGTTACATTGGTCAGGGTCTTTCTGTCACCTTCGACCACATGCGGCGGCGTCCAATTACTGTACAGTACCCTTACGAAAAACTAATTCCTGGCGAACGGTTTCGCGGTAGGATTCATTTTGAATTTGATAAGTGCATCGCTTGCGAAGTTTGCGTTCGCGTTTGTCCAATTAACCTACCTGTAGTCGATTGGGAATTCGACAAAGCCAGCAAAAAGAAAAAACTCAACCACTACAGCATTGACTTTGGAGTTTGTATCTTTTGCGGTAATTGTGTGGAATTTTGCCCCACTAACTGTCTATCGATGACAGAAGAATATGAGCTTTCCACTTACGATCGCCATGAATTGAACTACGATAACGTAGCGCTAGGTCGTCTGCCGTATAAAGTAACAGACGATCCAATGGTTACACCACTACGCGAACTAGTTTACTTACCCAAAGGCGTTCTCGAACCCCACGGACTACCTGCGGATGCACCGCGTGCGGGTGCGCGTCCAGAAGACTTGGTAGAACAAACAGAAAAATAAATGTCATTTGTCCATTGTCATTTGTCCTTTGTTATTTGACTAATAACTAATGACCAATGACCAATGACCAATGACCAATGACCAATGACAATTGACTAAGGACAAAAAACAGTGAATCTAGCAGAAGGAGTACAGTTAGTATCACTTGGCATACTGGGCGTGATGATGATTGGGGCAGCCATTGGTGTGGTGCTGTTCTCCAACATCGTCTATTCTGCCTTTTTGCTGGGGGGTGTGTTTATCAGCATAGCGGGAATCTACCTGTTGCTAAATGCTGATTTTGTTGCAGCTGCACAAATACTAATTTACGTTGGGGCGGTTAACGTGCTGATTTTGTTTGCCATTATGTTGGTGAACAAGCGGCAGAATTTTGTAGCATTTCCCAACTCTTGGGTGCGAAAAGCACTTACTGGTGTAGTCAGTATAGGATTGTTTGGTCTTTTAAGTACGATGGTGCTGGCTACTCCTTGGGCTTATTCCGCTGCTCCTGTGGCGGGTGGCAAAAGTTCTATAGTTTTAATTGGAGAACATTTCTTCACTGACTTTTTACTGCCTTTTGAACTAGCTTCCATTTTGCTGCTGATAGCAATGGTAGGAGCAATTATTTTGGCACGCCGCGAATATTTGCCAGACTTGTTGACACCATCCAAACTGGGGCAAACTGTTTTGACTTTGCAAGAACGCCCCAGAGAACTAGTATCAACAACCAGCGAAACAAAAGAGTAATATTTGCAACCTGAGTCGCAGATAAACAGCCAGATTTTTTCAGGAGGGATACTCAGATTCATGCAACTCCAGTACTTTTTATTACTAGCAGCAGCTTTATTCTGCATTGGCATCTACGGTTTAATTACTAGCCGCAACGCTGTGCGGGTGCTGATGTCAATTGAATTACTGCTCAATGCTGTTAATCTGAATTTAATGGCATTTTCCAACTTCCTCGACTCAACATTAATTAAGGGTCAGGTTTTCACAGTATTTGTGATTACCGTGGCCGCAGCCGAGGCGGCGGTGGGTTTAGCGATCGTGCTGGCCATTTATCGCAACCGCGATACCGTCGATATGGAGCAGTTTAATCTCCTGAAGTGGTAATTGTGCGTGCAACTCAAGCAGATAATCATTGCTTATAAAGCGCGGGATGCCCGGAGTAAAGAATGGGCAGAAATCTGTGCGAAACAACTAGAAAGCCGCGATTGCCAAGTGTTGATGGGGCCTAGCGGGCCGAAAGACAACCCTTATCCAGTCTTTTTGGCTTCGGCGGGTCAACCAATCGATCTCGCTTTGGTACTCGGTGGCGATGGTACTGTTTTAACTGGTGCCAGACATTTAGCCCCAGCTGGTATCCCAATTCTGGGAGTGAATGTAGGAGGCCATCTGGGGTTTTTAACTGAGTCAGTGGAAGAGTTTCAGGATACAGAGAAAGTTTGGGATCGGCTGTTTGAGGATCGCTATGCTATCCAACGACGGATGATGTTACAAGCTGCGGTGTATGAGGGTCATGGGTCTAATTTGGAACCAGTGAGCGAACGTTACCTGGCTTTGAATGAATTCTGTGTCAAACCTGCTTCCGCTGACCGAATGATCACCTCAATTCTAGAAATGGAAATCGATGGTGAGGTAGTCGATCAATATGTTGGGGACGGGTTGATTATTTCCACTCCCACAGGTTCCACTGGTTACACCGTTTCTGCGAATGGGCCGATTATGCATGATGGTATGGAGGCGCTTACCATCACTCCCATTTGTGCAATGAGCCTTTCTAGTCGTCCCCTGGTTTTACCCCCTGGTTCTGTGGTGAGTATTTGGCCTTTGGGGGATTACGATTTGAGTACTAAGCTGTGGACAGATGGGGTTTTAGGGACTTCTATTTGGCCCGGACACCGCGTTGATGTGCGGATGGCAGAGTGTCGGGCTAAATTTATTATTTTGCGCGAGAACAATTCCTACTATCAGACGCTGCGGGAGAAGTTGCTGTGGGCAGGTACAAGGGTTCACTACAGCAATAATCACCGTAATTAATTAAGTATTTTAGAGTGCATCTACCACAGATTGCGATCGCCTATAGTCGTTATGCGATCGCAACCAAAATTACCCAAGCCCCTGAATTCATCTAGGGGCTTTCTAGTGGGGGCGAGAAACCTATACATACTTATAGATAAATCTATTGGCTCTTTAAAGTTTAGTATAAAATCTTGCTCATCTCAATTTAGCCCCAGTTCTTCCTTCAACGCCTTTGGTACATTAACTGCTGTTTCTAATCCCCGCACACCTTCCCACTGCTGCTTTTTACCCCAAATCATCTCTTCTAGATTAGCGTCGCTAAGGTCTGCACCACCCAGAATGGCGTAACTGAGGTTGCTATGGCTGAGATCCGCGCCGTTGAGGATAGCACCACTGAGGTTACTGCCACTGAGGTTAGCATTGTTAAGGTTGGCATAGCTGAAGTCTGTGCCAAACAAGATAGCGTCGCTGAGGTCAGCACCACTGAGGTCGGCGTCGTTGAGAATCACGCCGCTAAGGTCGGCTTCGTTGAGAATCACCCGACTCAGGTCTACACCGCTGAGGTCGGCACCTAAAAACATTGCACCGTTAAGTTTAGCATTGTTAAGTTTGGCACCATTAAGTTTGGCATAGCTGAGGTCTGCGGCAACCAGGATAGCGTTGCTGAGGTTGGTACTGAAAAGAATTGTGTCACTGAGGTTAGTACCGTTGAGGATAGCGTGACTCAAATCAGCACCACTGAGGTCGGCGCGGCAGAGGTCGGCATGGCTAAGGCTGACGCTATTAAGGTTGGCTTCACTCAGATTTGCACCGAAAAGGATGGCGTTATTTAGGTCAGCATGGCTGAGGTTAGTGCTGCTCAGGTCGGTGCGGTTGAGGTCGGCGCGGCTCAGGTCGGCGCGGCTCAGGTTGGTATTGCTAAGGTCAGCGCGGTTGAGGTCGGCGCGGCTAAGGTTGGCACAGCTAAGATTAGCACCGCTAAGGTTGGTACTACTGAGGTCGGCACAGCTAAGGTTAGCACCAGTGAGGTTGGCACCGCTGAGGTTGGCATCGCCGAGGTTGGCACCGCTAAGGTTAGCACCACTGAAGTTTACGCCAGTTAAGTTGGCATCGCCGAGATAAGCAAGGCTAAGGTCGGCACCGCTAAAGTCTGCCCCGGTAAGGTTGGCATCGCCGAGGTAAGCACCCCTAAAGTTGCCGCCTTTGAGGAATTGTCCAACTATACTGCTAAAGTTGCCAATTTCCAGGGCATCGCTATAATTGATAATCCGCAGCAGTTGGGATGTGAAAAAATTGTCTGTGTCCGGTTGGGCAGATGGGTAGAAGTTGATTTTTTGTTTGAGTTCATCTTGCCCTTGGGCGTAACGGTGTAACTCTAGTAATAAAATCAGTACGTTCAGCCCTGTATAGATGTCTACCTGTCTCAACCCGATCGCAATATTTTGTGCCGCTAGCTTTAACTTTATTTGCTGAGGCAGGTTATCATCTGGTGTGCCATCGATAAATTCTCCCTGACACCAGCGACGATAAAAATCTTCTAGCCGCCGAAAAAGCAATTCTAGACGAATTTTTTGACCAGTCACAACCAATTCCATTAGTTGCTTGACTATCTCAGGTTTCAGGGCAGCACTGCCCAATAAATCATAAATCTCTTCATGCATCTGGCGATCGCATACTTTAAAGCAAAACTCAGTGGATAAAGTGCCCAATGTGCGATCGTCTATCTGAGAACTTAAACCGTTCTTTGGTACTGTCCATTTTTCTAAGCTTTTTTGCAGTCTTGCAGAGTATAAATATTCTTGCAAATTATCTTGAGCTAATCTAAGGCTTTTGTCTGGTTCTTTAATATTTTTTCCTAGAGGTAAAACTGCTTCAGTTTCTAGGGATGTGGCCTTTGGCATCTCTTGTAACCTTGTACCCCTAACATAATTTCTCAGCAGCTGCCAAACTTGAGATAAATATGTTGACATTTTTGTTTCCGTTGTTACATTTAAATAACTGTTTTTGATAATCCTGAATTAAAAACTTTTCTATACCAGTTTGCTTTGCATTCCCAATAATCAATAGTATAAATAAATACTATAGTAAAAAAATCATGAGTTGACGATATTTAGGGCAGGCTACTTCTGATGAATTTGCCAACGGCGTTTCTGGATGGCGGCTTCTTGCTCACCTGTAGTAGCCTTAAGCTTTCTTTCACAATGTAAATAAAGTGTTAACTTCAAAATTATTTCCCAGCTCAACTAATTCTATGATTTAGCTAATTTGTGATACTTTTTCTCCAAGAAATTTCTGAGTGTGATGTAAAAATCATACTTACTGTTTGTAGGAGATGCAATTGTTAGAAAAAATCCTACACTAAAACAGCACAACAAAGCTGAAAAATGGCAATTAAAATTTAAACTGAAAGTTTATTGCCTAATATAAAGCAGCTAAGATAAGCGCCAGAGGGCAGGCTATATGGCTTTGCAAAAGTTAAAAATTAACGAGAGATAGTTATCAGGTAATGAATGCAATGAACAGATTAACCTTTTATATGATTTTGTTACATAGTTTGTTTTTAGGGATAGCGACAGCTAACGCTAAGTCACCGTTTGTTAACAATGTTGATACAGCCAAGCAGATTGTTGGAAAAAATGTGGTAACAGTCAGCAGTGGAGAGAAGTTCAATAGTCAGTTATCGACAGAAACTTCTTCAACCAAAATCTCAACCTTATCATTAAATAATATTAATATTCCTCAAAAACAGAGACTACCGTCAAATCAAGTTTGGGTAGTTAATCAAAATAAACACGCACAGCCTCAACCGTTTATTTGGATAGTAAAAAACCTGAAACAAGCAGGTCAACAACCATTTTTACAAGTTGCAAACGCCTTAGAGAAAGCAAATGCCAAGCCTAGTACTACCGCAAAACCAGCAGCAAAGGATGATTTAGAGCCATTCAACGAAGTAATTAAAAACACCCAAAAATCTGGGGGATTGTTCACCCTTTATCGTAATAAAGAAAAGAATAAGATTTATCTAGAAATTAAGCCAGAACAACTTAATAAAAATTACCTAGCTACGGCAACCCTGGAATCGGGAATTGGCGAACGGGGTATTTACAGTGGTATGCCTCTGCAAGATTTTTTATTTTATTTCAAACGGGTAGATGATAAATTACACTTTGTCATCCGCAATGTGAATTTTCGCACTCGTGAGGGAGATCCCCAAGTGCGATCGCTGACGCGATCGTTTAGTGATTCTGTTCTCTACACCATTCCCATTAAAAGCATTCATCCAGAACGCAAAACTATTCTCATTGACTTAGAAGATTTGTTACTGACAGACTTAGCTGGATTATCTGTAGGTTTAGGAGTTCCAAAAAGCACAAGTCAGTCCTATTTTGGTACTGCTAAAGCCTTTCCTCAAAACTTAGAAGTCGAATCAATTTTGAATTACTCTGATAGTGCTGAATCCAACAGTGAAGCGGCAAACTTTGGGTCGCTAGCTGACAACCGTGGCTTTACCCTGCGCGTTCACTACAGCCTCTCTCAACTACCCGATCTAGATTATCGACCACGCCTTGCTGACGATCGCGTTGGCTATTTCATCACCGCCTATCAAGATTTATCCAAAGACGACGATCGCGGCGATTCTTTTGTCCGCTACATCAATCGCTGGCATTTAGAAAAACAAGACCCGAAAGCAGTTATTTCTCACCCCAAAAAACCGATTGTTTTCTGGATTGATAACGCTGTGCCCTTAGAATACCGCGATGCTATGAAAGAAGGCATTCTCATGTGGAACAAAGCCTTTCTCAAAGCCGGATTTAAGGATGCAATTGAAGTCCGCCAAATGCCAGATGATGCTACTTGGGACCCGGCAGATATTCGTTACAACACAATTCGCTGGATTAATACAGTTGATGGCTACTTTGCAATGGGGCCATCTCGCGTTAACCCATTGACAGGGGAAATTTTGGATGCAGACATTCTCGTAGATGCTAGCTTTATCCGGGCACTCAAGGGTGAATATCGCAAAATCGTCCAACCCAGCCAAACAGAAAATCGCACGACTTTATCAGCTTTGATGCAAAATCGTTTACTTTGCGCCAATGGTTTAGATGGGAAAAACAATGGTGTCCCCCAGAAGATGCAAGGACAAGAGGGGCTGTTGAATCGTTTATCGAAAATGGCAGGCGAGTACGATTTATGCTATGGCATGGAAGCTGCTAACCAGTTTGCCTTTGGTTCGCTGGCAATGTCTCTACTGCCTGATAGTATGGCTACTCCAGACAAGGTAAAAGCATATATTAATCAATATCTACGTTTAATCATCGCTCACGAAGTTGGACATACTCTTGGTTTACGTCATAACTTCCGTGGTAGTACGCTGCTACCACCACAGGAGATGAATAATACGGAAATTACCAAAAATAAAGGTCTGACAACTTCTGTCATGGACTATATTCCCCCAAATATTGCCCCTCAAGGTACAAAACAAGGAGATTATTTTCCGAGTATGGTGGGGCCTTATGATGAATGGGCAATTAAGTACGGCTACACAACAATTCAAACATCAACTCCTTTAGCAGAAAAGCCAATTTTGGAGGAAATTGCTGCACAATCCTACAAGCCAGAGTTGAGTTATTCCACAGATGAAGATGTGTATGACCTCGACCCCACAGCTGATGCTTGGGATAACAGCGGTAATGTGCTGCTTTATTCTCAATGGCAGTTGAATAATTCGCGGGTGATGTGGGAACGTCTCGATAAGCGTTTCCCAATGGCTGGTGATAGTTACAGCGATGTCAGCGAACGTTTTAGTACAGTATTGGGTAACTATTTTCAGCAAATATATTACACCACAAAATACATCGGGGGACAATCTTTCTACCGCATTCACCCCAGCGAAATACCTTCTGAGAAAGTCTCTGGAGTCACCCAACACCGTTTACCATTTGTACCAGTACCCGTTGAAGAACAACGGCAAGCTTTAGAAACGCTGCAAAAGTATGTATTTGCAGAAGATGCCCTCAATTTTTCACCAGAATTACTGAATAAATTAGCACCTTCCCGTTGGCGACATTGGGGTAGTTCTCCACAAGTTGGTCGTTTGGATTTTCCCATTCATGACTTGGTGTTACTGATGCAGGGTTCTGTGTTGCGAGATTTACTCTCAAGCGATCGCCTTTCTCGTCTCAAGGATATTGAACTCAAAACTCCCGAAGGAAAAGCACTGACTCTACCAGAACTATTTGACACTTTACAATCAGATATTTGGACGGAAGTCATCAAACCAAAAGGTAAACCAATGAAGATTGCCAGTTTGCGGCGAGGCTTGCAGCGTCAGTATTTGGATATTTTGACTAGTATGGTATTGCGAAAAGAAAATGTTCCAGAAGATGCTCGAACTTTAGCTTGGTATAAACTAAAACAACTAGATGAAAAACTTAAAGGAGTTAATTCTGAGGATGAATACACCAAAGCGCACTTATTAGAAACGCGCGATCGCATCGATAAAGTCTTGAATGCACCGTTACAAACAAATTAAAAAAGTTAAGAGTGAGGAGTTAATAGTAAAATTCCTCACTTTTCTTTTTTTCCCCTAATTTTGGCAAAATGTATTGATTATGTTGTGGGATAAAGCCTTTTTGCTTAAGTCTTATTGAATTTACAATTGAGGCTGCTGTATTTTAAATTTCGAGAAGTCGACCTAAGAGCAAAGTTAATCTATGTAAATGTATCTTGAGTTGATATGGCAGGATATCGAGGCAGTGCCTGCAAGTTAGATGAAATCCGTAATCACAGCCAAAAAAATTGAAGTTAGTTATTGCAATCATTACCACAGGATAAAAACTATGTGGAGCTTAATTATATTTTTACTGATTGTACTGGGCTTCATCGCTCTCATCAAAGGTGCTACTTCATCTGGTAGAAACAGTTCCCGTAAAAGTCGTCAAAGCAATGGTAACTCTTTTAGTAACAGCGACAGTAGTTGGTATGTTGGTAATACTGGAGGAAATGATTCCAGTAATAGCTATGACTCCAGCACCAATAATA
>NZ_JAVRCK010000040.1:20692-64594 GCF_034530815.1 Nostoc sp. DedSLP03 | reverse complement strand
GCTGTGACTCCAGCACTAGCAGTAGCAATGATTCTAGCAGCAACAGTAGCTGTGACTCCAGCACTAGCAGTAGCAATGATTCTAGCAGCAACAGTAGCTGTGATTCTGGGAGTAGCAGTAGCAATGATTCTAGCAGCAGCAGTAGCTTTTAGTTAGGTAAGGGCTAGTAAGAGTGAACTACTTAGATCGCTGCAAGCGGTCGATGTAGGCTTCTATTAACCTCGACTTTATCCATTTTTTTTACAACGCGATCGCTATCACTGCAACTTCTGTGGAACAGTAGTTTTACTTTTTTAACTTCATAAATAATCTATGACGTGGAAAAAGTATTTGCCAAAAAGCCAGGGTTTTTACTGGAGAAACAAAACCAAGTTTTTAATCTTGGATAAAGTCGAGCTAACCAAGCCAAATAAAATGAGGCAGCAGATAACAAAATCTCTCCCTGCTACCTCTACTTTCTCCTAACGTGACTTAAACATTTTCTGGGTATTTTTTGTCTAAGTCCCCCTAACTACTCAATGCTTTTAAGAACCGTTGCAAACTCTTAAATACACTGGGCTTTCTCGCAGGTGTCGCATCTGTTGTTGTTTGCGGTTGTCCTTTTAAAACAATCAGATCCAAATCATCACCTGATGGTTTTGTGGGTAATTCGGCAATTCTTTGATATTCGCCTTTGTTTTCCAGCCAAACTTCCCACTGTCCTGGGTAGCAGCGATATAGGGCACTTTGATCGTCTATGGGGCGTACGTAATAGGCGGATTCAATGGTACTGATAAAGCGATCGCGGATTTTTCTCGCTGTATAACCAATGCCCACGGTTCCAGAATCTTCTAAACGGGGATTTAACAAGACTAAAGGGCGATCGCCTATTACTTCACACAGCTTTTCCAACTGTGGCACTTCTACCGATGTGGGGGCGATGAATAAGAAAATTTCATCCTCTGGCTGAATTTTTGTCTCCAAGGAAGCAGCCCTACCCGTACCAATATCCAAAATTTGAAATGGCGAATCTACCCAATCACGTCGGGCTAGGGCCGCAGCGCCAGCGTCAGCAAAGAAAATTTTCAAACGGGAATCATAATCTGTAAATGCTGGCAGAAATTGTTCCGCTATCGGCATAAACTTCAGTTCTGGGAACAGGAACTCAACTTGTAAGCGAGTACAGCCATCTGCAAGGGCAGCTTGAACGGCTACACGAGATTGGGCGATCGCATCTTCAAGACTATTTGGAAGTTCACTCATAATCTGCATGGTTCTGTAGTTTCTATTCCCATTGTTTCAGTATTGGCTCTTAATTAGGACTTACGCAGATGAGATTGCCCAATCCCCTTAAAACGCAGGACTGTTTCACTTGAGTATTCCCCTTAATATAAATCCTCAAATATTTCCATTAAACTCAGTCGCCAGCAGGAGGATATTTAGCTCAATATTTTTTACACTCGTAAATAAACCTTATAAACAACTTAGGAACAGCGTATGCCTCTTCATAAACTTGAACGCTTTGACCCAAATTATCGAGATACTTTTGGCGGAGACGATCTCAAAGTGTTGGATCTTTATACTGAGGGTGGGGACAGAGTTGGCTCAGTTGCTGACGTTTTAGTTGATGATGATGGTCATTTCCGCTATTTAATTATTGATGTCAGCTTAGATTTTGTTAACAAGAAAATTTTACTACCAACTGGTCTTTGCCGGATCAGTTATCTAGAAAGACGCGTCTATGTTGATGGGTTGAGCAGACAGCAAATAGAAGGTTTACCCGATCATACAGAAGATGCGATCGTTAATAATGATTACGAAGAAAAGGTACGTAGTGTATTTCGTTCTCCAACTAGCGGTGTGACTTCCGATCGCGATACATACAATTACCAAGAAAATCCCAATTTATATGGATTGAATGAGCAATCTCATCAAACTTTTAAACTCTATGAAGAACGATTGATTGCCAATAAACAGCGCATCAAAACCGGAGAAGTCACGGTTGGTAAGCATATTGAAACAGAAACTGTAAGCGTTACAGTACCCGTTCAAAAAGAACGAGTTTTGATTGAGCGAGTTACGCCGACAGAAGCAGGAAAGGTTGTAAATCCCAATGAACTTAAGTTTCAAGAAGGAGAAGTAGCACGCATAGAAGTGTACGAAGAAACGCCTGATATACAGAAAGAAGCCTTTGTGCGTGAAGAAGTCAGGGTGAAAAAAATAGTAGAAAAGGACATTGTGGAAGCACAAGACACCATTCGTCGAGAAGAATTAGATGTTGATGCTACGGGTAATTTAGATGTGCAATAATCTGGTATTACTGCATATAAAGCTATTTAATTAGCTGGTTTATAAATTTGTTTGATAGATTTATCTAAAAATTATCATACAGGCAAAGTTAATTTTATTTCTGCCTGTATTTTTTATTCAATAACAAGATTTTCAACTTTCTAAAAAGTAGGAATCTTAACATTCAAAAAATTATATTTTGAGAAACCATCTACAGATCAAAAGATACAAGATACAAAATACAAAACTTTGCATTGAAAATCTTAATATATCTGGTGAACCCCGCGTACTAAAGCTAGACATATCTTTACAATATTCAAGTGAGATATTCCTAATTTCATGTCTCTAGTTAGCCATATCGCTCAAAATTATCTATAACTTTCGATTATTTAACTCTGGAAATAATTCATTCGGCAGAAGGATGTACAAAAATAAATCAATGTCTACTTTAGTTATTAAGAGATTGACAAAAAATATTTGAGGTTAAAAATAATGGTTCTTTACAAACTAGAAGATTTTGAGCCTAGCTATCAAGAGAGTTTTGATGGTCATGACATTAAAGGGCAGGGTGTCTATACACAGGGAACTGATGAAAAAGTTGGTACTGTTAGCGATGTTTTAGTTGATGAAGAAGGTCATTTTCGCTATCTAGTTGTTGACTTAGGCTTCTGGATTTTTGGTAAAAAAGTATTACTACCAATCGGCCGCGCTCGTATCGACTATAATACTGATCGCGTTTACACAATTGGTTTGACTAGAGAGCAAGCTGAAGATTTGCCTGAGTTTGATGAACGTCAAACCCTTGATTACGACTATGAAGAACGGGTGCGTGGGGTATATCGCCAACCCACAGACTACAATAATCTTCCTGTAGAAGCTGCAACCCCATTAGACCCTTTAGCAGGATTAGATCCTTTAGGAACGCCTGTAGCACCATTGGGTACAACTCCCACTTACGCCCGTGATAGCTACACTTACGAAAATGAGCCTGCTTTATACGGTTTAAACGAGCAAGATCATCAAACTCTAAGATTGTATGAAGAACGGTTGATTGCCAGCAAACGACGCCAAAAAACTGGAGAAGTAACGATTGGCAAGCATATTGAAACTGATACCGCACGGGTTGCAGTGCCAATAGAAAGAGAACGAGTCGTGATTGAACGTGTAACTCCAGCAGATGCGGGTACACCTGTTTCTGGGCGCGAAGCAGACTTCCGTGAAGGCGAAGTTGCTCGCATAGAAATCCATGAAGAAACTCCTGATATTCGCAAAGAAGCATTTTTGCGTGAAGAAGTCAGAGTTAGAAAAGTGGTCGAGCAAGACACAGTTGAAACTCAAGAAACTGTGCGTCGTGAAGAGTTAGATGTGAATTCTGGTAATCTTCCCATTGAAGAACGCTAACTATATATAGTCATTAGTTACTAGCTAATGACTAATAATTAATTTTACACAGTACAGGTGAAGCAGTTGAATTAGCTTTACCTGTGCTTACGCTGATACCACTTACAATACTTTTCGGATAAACCCAACAATCTCTCTTTTGGTCTGGGAAAAGGGGTAAAGATAAATTGAAATCGTCACCCTTTCCTCTTTCCCGCTTAAGCGAAAAGTATTAATACCACTTAGAATTTTTGATTGCAAATATTACTCTGGATATGAGTTGGATAAATCCATTGAGCGCAAATACTTTCTAAATGGTATCCAGATGATTAATACATTTAATTTAGCTAAGTAGAAAGCAGTTAGTAAACTTTCCAGATGAATAGCCAAATTATGGCAAAAAATACTTTACAGGCAAAGGGTAATTCTCGCACTATCTCCTCGCTGGTAGATTTAAGAAAGAAGGTGAACAATTTTGCTGTGTTTGATAATCAAGGTCAGCTAGTAGGAGTAGTTCATGATTTAATTGTGGATGCTAATCGTCGGCTAAACCTCGTAATATCGAACCATGAATCTAGCCAGCAGTTAGCTGATAAACATCCTTCTTTATTTCAGTTGCAGAGCCAGAGAATCAAAAAAATAGACAAGCCGACTCAATCTGTTTTCATAGACTTAAACAAATCAGAAATTGAATATATGCCTGAATATTTAGAATCAGAAACACCAGGCGATTTTAACTCAACTGAGCAAGTAGCTAACAATCAAACGACAAGTAGCTCAGTTGAGTCATTAAATAATTTAGAACAGATTCCTGAAGAACAGATTATTCGTCTACTAGAAGAACGACTAGTTGTTGAAAGCAGTAAGCGTAAAGTTGGTGAGGTAATTGTTCGCAAAGTCATTGAAACTCGGATAGTACAAGTTCCTGTCCGGCGTGAAAAGCTGATTGTGGAACAAATTAACCCAGAACACAAACAACTCGCAGAAATTGATTTAGGACAAGAAGAAATTCCTGGCGTTGATTTGACTGAAGTAGAAAGACTTGAAGTTACACATGACAACGGTTTAACGGTAAGCGGCGAGTTTAGCTCACCTAGAATTGCTAATTTATTATTGAATGCGATCGCACTAGAGCGAAATAACGGTTGCAAGCAGGTGCGTGTTACCATTGCAGTTGAAGATGAATCGCACCAGAAAAAATACCAGGAGTGGTTTGACCGCTGTTCTAAAGGTCAATCACTAAAGCCATAACAACAAGTTTTTAATAAGTTTCTAGCAGATAAATTAGTAGGGTGGGCATTGCACACCCTATTTTTTTGCTGATTTAAGAAAAGAAAGTCTAAATTTCCACTCCCCACTCTCTAATTGTCTAAGTAGGTAGGTGCAAATAAAGATCATTAGTGAGGGTTGTCATTTGTCATTTGTTCTTAGTCATTTGTAAGGATTCTAGATATATTTACATTTCGTAACCTAGTTAGGTTTTTTATCACCGACTTACTTATAGCAATCCTAAATGAGATTGTGAAAATTTTTGTTATGGTCGTCCCTGGTAATTTGTTCTCTGCCATTTGCAATTACAAAGGACAAATGACAAATGACTAATGACTAATGACAGCCCACAGAAAAATACTTCACAAATGATTTAGGACTGCTACAGAGTGAATGTCTCTAATGCAACTTAATTTACAATACTAAGTAGTTGCCGTTCTTTTGGCTACTTGTAATGAAATTTCGACTGAAGAGACTTTCACCCAAGAAACGACAGCGTTCGATCCCACCGATTAAGATTCAAGTTCAAGATGGAAAATTTGAAATTATAGGTATGGGTGCATGGCATTCCTACTGGCGCGATCCTTATCATCTGCTGTTAACGATTCCTTGGATTGGCTTTCTGCTGCTAATTTGTACTTTCTATATAACGATTAATGCTCTATTTGCCCTAGCTTACTTGATCGGAGGAGATTGTATTGCCAACGCCCAACCTGGCTCTTTTTTAGATGTCTTTTTCTTTAGCGTCCAAACCCTAGCATCTATTGGCTATGGGGCAATGTATCCGAAAACAACTTACGCCAACATTATTGTCACAATTGAAGCAATGATTGGTTTGGTGGGAATTGCAGTAATGACAGGACTAGCCTTTGCTCGGTTCTCTCGACCTACAGCCCGTGTACTTTTTAGCCGTGTTGCTGTCATTACAGCTCATAATGCGATGCCGACTCTGATATTTCGCAGCGCTAATAAGCGTCGCAATACGATTCTGGAAGCGCAGATGCGAGTCTACTTGATGCGCGACGAAGTAACCCTAGAAGGACAGTTCATACGTCGGTTCCACGATCTTAAACTGGTAAGGAACCAAACACCTAGCTTCACGTTAAGCTGGTCAGTGATGCATGTCATTGATGAGTTTAGTCCTTTGTATGGGATGACACCAGAATCGTTAACCCAGACAAATACTATGCTGATTGTCTCTTTGAGTGGCATTGATGAAACGGTTGCCCAGGTTGTTCATGCCCGTCATAGCTATGGTGCTAACGAGATTTTGTGGAACAATCAATTTGTCGATATCTTTTACCACACACCCGATGGACATCGCTACATTGATTACAACCGCTTCCACGATGTTTTACCCTTAGAGTGAAGGAGGGAAATTCCTGAAATTTACTCGGAAGCCTGATTGAGTGGTGGTTGTAAGGGTTTAACGACCACCCGGCCATTTTCAATTACAGTGCAACTTTTAACCATGCTTTTACTGGGCTTAACTGGCACATCCTGGCACTGGTTTTGGTGGGAGATATTTTGCTCTTGTTGTTGGTTGAGGACGACAACACAACAGGCGCAGGAAGCAAAGGACATATAACTTAATTTTGATCTCTATATCTATTATCGCGCTACTGATGCTGTTTGACTGAAAAATTTGCTACTCATGTATTTTGCTCGTTCAAAGCTCCTGTCAAATTTCTCGTAAGTACTTGCTTTATTGTGCTTGTAGCTTGTTTGATATATCTAAACCAATTCAACAGGAAAGCGGTTATAGATCCCGCCCCGCTTTCCTCCCTGCTCAAAGTTGTTTGCCAGGGTTAGATAGTGGGTTTTTCTAATGAAAAAATTTTTGAAATATCTGGGTTTAGGTTTGCTATCTACGTTCTTGACTGCTACTCCCGGATTGGGGGCTGAACGCATTAGCTTTTATTATCCTCCCTTCGGCGAATTTTCCTTATCGGTGGACTCGCTGGAAACCTTTGCTAAAGAGGGCAAAATCGATCAAGATTTGTCATTTTATGCTAGCCGTGCGACTCCCGAACAACTCGCTCAACTGCGGGATCTACTCCAGCAGCGCTTTGATGTCACTCCTACACTAGTATCTCAAGTTACCTACTCACCGATAGGCGAGCGGTTGGTGCAACAACTAGGAAAATTACTGCTCACTGAGTCTCGAAATAATGGCTTCTATGCCATACGTGCCTCTTTAATTTTGTCTGCTGCCGATCAAAAAGAGGGGTTAACGGTTGTGAATTTACTGCGGAAATTTCCTAGCGATACTATCCGGGTGAATTTTACAGAGGGGTTAAGGATAGTCGATGACTTGTCGCAATTGATTAAAAAAAAGGATGAAGTTTTTGCCTCTCTGCAAAAAGAAGCGATCGCTCAAGCAGCCACTTCCAAAATTGATTTCTCCCAAAAACCAGATTTGCGATCGCCAGGAAAATTCACCTGGCAGAAAAAAAGCCTGGAGTTAAATGACATTTCTCGCTCGCGCCGTCTACCTGTAGATATCTATTTGCCATCAGCAGGTTCACAAAAAACTGGAGATTTACTCTCTCCTCCCTTTCCCCTGATTGTAATTTCTCACGGGCTGGCTTCAGACCGCTCTACCTTTGTCTATCTGGCTGAACATCTAGCATCTTATGGTTTTGCTGTTGCTGTACTAGAACACCCAGGTAGTAATGCCGAACGCTTTCAACTATATTTTGCAGGTTTGGCAGGGCCGCCAGATGCAGCAGAATTTATCAACCGACCTTTGGATATCAAATATCTACTAAATGAACTCCAGCGTCTAGATAAATCCGATCCTACCCTCCAAGGAAAACTCAATTTTCAGCAAGTTGGGGCGATCGGTCAGTCTTTTGGTGGTTATACTGTTTTGACTTTAGCAGGAGCCAATATTAACTTTGAGCAACTCAGGCAAGATTGCAATCCCGATAATTCATCCTTAAATTTGTCGGTGTTTTTGCAGTGTCAAGCAAACGATTTACCACCAATAAATTACGAACTCAAAGACGATCGCATCAAGGCCATCATTGCCATTAATCCCATTGACAGTTCAGTTTTAGGTCAGGGGGGAATCAGTCAAATTAAAATTCCCGTCATGCTGGTAGCAGGTAGTCAAGATGTTTTCGCACCACCCGTATCTGAGCAAATTCGCCCCTTTACCTGGCTTTCTGACTCCAATAAGTACCTGGCTTTGATTGAAAATGCCACCCACTTTTCAGCGATCGCCGAACCTACTCCTCAAAACGATGTCTTACCTGTACCACCTGCCTTACTAGGCCCCGATCGTACTGCTGTTTATTCTTATCTCAACGCCCTCAGCGTCGCTTTTTTAGAAACCCATCTCCTTAACCGCCCTGAATATCGTTCTTATTTGCAGCCTTCCTACGCTACATTTATCAGCAAAGAGCCGCTTAATCTTAGTATTTTACAGTCGTTATCGGTAGCTCAGTTCGATCGAGTTTGGAGTGGGTCAACTCCCCAGTCTAGCAAACCATCAAATCCTCAACCTACTTCCACCCCTTATCAACCTTTGAGGCAATGAAATAGCCCTGTTGCTTTTGCAGGGGGTTGGAGGGATCAAAAACCTGTGGTGCAAGTCTCAAATACTTGTGTGTAGACACAAGTATTTGAGGAGAATTAGGGAGGATCGAGGTTTCTGGTTTTGGCGTTGCATAAATGCGGGAGCTTCAATCAATGGCTTAAAAACAAAATTGCTCTGATTTAACTAATTAGCTGGAATTCCACCGAATTAGTTAAAAATTAATCCGACGATAGATTTCAGTCAGGGGAATTTCTACATTTAAACTGTGCAGCATAATCGTTCGCTCAAGGTGAGAGTGAACTTGCCATAGCCAGCGATCGTTACTATTACGATCCAAATTGTGATATTGCTCAATGTAGGGTTCTGTTTGGCTTACAAGCAGATATTCACAAAAGCTGGCAAGAGAACGATATTTTCTGAACTTTTCGCCGCGATCGTATGCTTCGGTAGAGGGCGATAAAACTTCGACAATAAGCATTGGATTCAGAATTTCATCATTGCGATTGCCATTGAACTCTGGTTCACCATTAACAGCCATCAAATCGGTATAAGTCCCACACTGATATTCAGGAATCCAAACTCGCAAGTCGCTATTATACAAGCGAAAATCGGTGTCTCTCAGTAAAAATCCCAAGTAAATTAAGAAGTTGCTGGCGATCGCACTATGAGATTCCGATCCTCCCGACATAGTAATAATCTCTCCGTTGCGGTATTCATGGCGTTCTGGGTTGGTTTCTTCCATAGCCCGATACTCGTCTAACGTGAGGCGAGTTGTTATTACATCTGGGGGACTAGTTTGAGCAAAGACCACAATCAACTTCTTAAATAATTAGCTCTAAAACTATTATCAGCAAAGGAAAGAAGAATTGCCAATGAACGGTGGTGATACCAATTCACAAAAAATATGATACAGAAGTGGTTATCAATGGCGTGGAATACAAGAAAAAGCTTACAAATCTGTTAGCAACCTTGCTTTTCTCAGAATAAATGTCATTACGGTTTCTTTTTTGGAAATGATATCAGCTGTAACTTCCATCCCCGGTTGAATGGGATAGGATTTATCGCCCTTTTTTAAATAAGGTTTCTCTGCCTCAATTGTCACCTCATAGTAAGGTGGAATTGGATTGCCGTTAACTTGAGATGTAATAGCGTCGGCGGTTATGGCTCTAACAGCTCCTTTGAGGATGCCGTAATCTGGGTAGGGATAGGCAGAAAGCCGCATTTGTACTTCCCCTTGCGAACATTTCGTTACTTGTGCGACTTTACACACCTGTACTTTGCTAATATCAGAAGCGGCAACACGGGCTTTGATAACCAGAGGTGCTTTACTAGGAGCAATTTGAGCGATCGCATCCCCAGCACGAACAACTTGCCCAGGATTCCTTAATTCTAGTTTTAGGATAGTACCTGCCTCTGAAGCCTGAATTACAGTTTTTTGCAGTTCTGTTGAGAGTTGTTTTAGCTCTTCTTGAGCGCTGCTGATTTGATTTTGAATTTCTACTTGACGCCCAATCAGTTCTTGTCTTTCTTTGTTCAATGCCGCAAGCATAGACTCACCCTTTGCCCGTTCTTGGGCAATGCGTTCTTGGGCGATCTCCACATTTGCCCTAGTGGGATTGAGTCCAGTTTTGATCCGTTCTAATCTGGCAAGTGCTGCTTTGAAAGCTTGTTCTTTTTCCTTAATCTGTAAAGCTGCAATCGCTCCAGTCTCTGCTAACTGCTGATATCTCTTTAGTTCTTCCCTTGCTAATTCCACAGAGGCTTCTACTTCATCCACTTCTGCCTTACTGGTAATTCGCTTGTCTCCATAATCCCGTTGATTACGACTAAGATCGGCTTGCGCGGAGATAATCGCCTGTCCCATCGAATTGGATTCAGCTGTGATTTGATTCTGTAGCGCTCTTAGTTGTGCATCGATTTGCGTTCTTTGTAAATGATTCTGCCGAATATTGCCAGCAATTTGGCTTTTTTTACTTTGTAATTGGGCGTCGTAGAGCAGTGCAATCTCATCTCCCCTTTTCACAACTTGATTTTCTTTCACCCTAATGCTTCTAACTGTTCCCTCTACTGCTGCTTGCACTAACCGTATTTCTCCCGTGGGACGGACAGTACCATCTGCTCTCACTACTACATTGTATTGAATTACACTTGCAAGACCGAAGGCAGCGCCAACACTTCCAATTAAAAATATCCCTCCCAGCCATGTCCAACTGCTAATCGGAGGAAGATATTCGTCGCTTTCAACTGGGCGAAGAAAGTCCGGTTGGGGGTCAATAAGCATATATGTTAAAAAATATTTTAGTTGTGCAAACAATCTAGCAAATAGCTAGCTAGTATAAGAAGGTGATAGTTATGAACTTCGTACACTACCAAGTATGAAAATACAAAACGACATTACATCTATATATAGGTATTTATTGAACAGCATTTTCAACTTAGGAGCCGCCTTTCTCATTCTGAGAGGTTGTTTGAAAAGTATTATTGCTAACATCTAAGCCCCATAAATCTAACGTCTCTATCCCCCTTTTTTAGAAGAAAAGAGAGGATTTCAAAGCCTATCGACCTTTTGGGAAGAGGTTTAAAAAGGGTTTTCTAGTATACTTTGCAACTTTTCAAACATCCTCTGAAAGCTTAGTCTTCTTAGCCTCTTCCCTTGGGAGAAGATAAGCCGCTTGTCTTAGAGGTTTCTCCATCAGCAATAGCTAAAAACTGATGCATAGCCTAAGTCTATATAACAATTAGTGCCTTTTAGTAAAAAGACCAAATCTTTATAATTTTCTTTTAAAATTTTACCTTTTCTTTATTTACTTGTAAAAATTTTTATAATAGAGAGAAAAACTTTTCTTTTCTCTTCTAATTAATAAGTAGTTAAGCTAGTTTAAAACCGTTGTTATCACAATTTTTTATACTATTTTCAATAGTCTCTGTATAATCAAAATAAAAAAAAACAATACTTACGTGACAATACGTAAATTTCAAAATCAAACAAAATTTTTGGAGTTTTCCAAATTGCTTTTTTATGATTTTGTATAACAAAATACTATTTAACTGATTTGATACTCTTTACTTTAAGGTTTTGTACCTCAATATCAGTATTAATACGTTAATTATTTTGTCTATTTTAGTCTTAAATTAGACATTATTGTTCAGAAAATCTTTATACGTATATATATTTTTGCCATACAATTAAATCCAGAATATTTATCTATTTAAAGAGAATAAAATTCATGGTTTTTTCAGAAAACAGTGAAAATAGTATAAATATTAGCCAAGTAGTATGTTTGTTAAGAGCTTGTAATACATATTTCTTAAGGAAATAGTTGTTTTATTACACTAGTTTCACCCATATAATTTCCTTAACAACACAAAAACATTCATAAATGTGCTGTTTGCATTGATAAATGTAGTGTGATGTTATCTAAAACTCAACAACCAAGTGAGAACTAAAACTATGGAAAGCACATTGTTTACTGCATTAACCACCAACGAAGAAGCCAATCTGTCTGGTGGTTTCTTTTTTAACGTGCCCAATAAGAATGTAGTAATAACAAATCAATATGCTAGTGCTAAAGCATATGGTTTTAAAGCAACTGCAATTGCTAGCAACTACAACAGCGTTTATATCGACAATTAGGGCAATAGGCAATTTGTATGAAGTTCAGTAGAAGGGAAATAATAAGCGTAAAGACACGATTAACGTGTCTCTACTCAGGATAAAAGTTCACGTTTCAAGTAATTTACACTGTTGACGCAGGTTAAATTAATTTTGCGTGTGGCTTAATTGCTAATCGACTTAATCCTAGTAGCCATTAGCTGTTTCTTTATGGCAGTCATCCTAACATACGTTTATTCCTACCTATCTACTTTTCTTTAAAAAACTTAACAAAGTGTTATTGATAATTACTACTAGCAATTATCAATAACACTTTACATAGGCTTTTCGCTCACAATATCCATAACCTTTGATCAATCTTAAAGACAAGTAAGCATAGTAAAAACTAATACATTTTGTATCAGCTTTTATTTAACAAAGTGAATTTAAGATAACTAACATGAGTTGCTGTTTACAGCCCTCTGAGCATCAAAATACGATATTTTGTCTAAGTATTAAAACTATAGTGCGACTAAACTATAGGTTAAATTTTTAACCATGCAGGGATAAAACCCTGCTATTTTTTTGGTTTTGTCACGATATAAATACTGGAGTGCGAAATGAAATACCAAGTTGTTACACAACATAGTGAAGAAGATTGTGGAGCGGCTTGTCTTGCTTCCATTGCTAAACATTATCAACGCAACTTTACACTAAATCACATCCGGGAAGCAGTAGGCACTGGTCAATTAGGAACAACATTGTTAGGACTGAGGCGGGGAGCCGAAGCACTTGGTTTCAATGCGCGCTCTGTCAGAGCATCTAATGAAATATTAGACAAGATGAACCAAGCGCCACTGCCAGCAATCATTCACTGGAGAGGCTACCACTGGGTTGTTTTGTATGGCCAAAAAGGCAAGAAATATATAGTTGCCGACCCAGCAGCTAACATCCGTTATGTCTCTAAAAAAGAGTTAACAGAGGCTTGGTCAGATAAAGTGATGCTTTTACTAGAGCCAGATTCGGTTCGCTTTTATGCTCAACCTGATGATAAAATTGACGGATTTGGGCGCTTTGTGCGGCGTGTATTGCCTTATGGAAAGATACTATTTGAGGCTTTTCTTTGCGCTTTAATTATTGGTCTGCTTTCGTTAGCTTCTCCCATTCTGCTCCAAATTCTGACAGATGATGTACTAGTTCGGGGTGACACCCAACTTCTGAGTGCTGTGATTATTGCCGTTGTGGTGATGAATCTTGTGTCAAGTAGTTTAAAACTAGTTCAATATAACCTGATTGCCCATTTTGCCCAACGGCTGGAGTTAGGATTAATTTTAGAATTTGCTAGGACAATCCTGCGGTTGCCTTTGACTTACTATGAATCGCGTCGTAGTGGCGAGATTGTGAGCAGATTGCAAGATATTCAACAAATTAATCAACTAATTTCTCAAGCAGTTATTAGTCTACCAAGTCAATTATTGATTGCAGCAGTTTCTTTAGGTTTCATGCTGTTCTATAGCTGGAAACTTACCTTAGTTGGTGTAATTATTGCGATTGTAATGAGTTTGTCCACGATTATTTTTTTGCCTACACTTCAACAAAAAATTAGAAGTGTTTTAGTCTTAGATGCAGAAAACCAAGGTGTTCTGGTTGAAAGCTTTAAAGGCGCTTTGACCCTGAAAACTACTACCGCCGCTCCTCAGTTTTGGGAAGAATTTCAGAACCGATTTGGTCGTTTAGCAAATCAAACATTTCGCACAATTCAGATTGGAATTATTAACGGTATCTTCTCTAGTTTAGTTTCTAGTATTGGCAGCATTAGTCTGATTGGTTTCGGCAGCATCCTGGTTATTAGTAAAGAACTCAGCATTGGTCAACTGCTGGCATTTAACGGGATGAATAGTAATTTTTTAGCATTTATTAGTACTGCGCTCAACTTTATAGATGAATTCACTCGTGCCAAAACTGCCACGCAGCGCTTAACAGAAGTTATCGATTCCACACCTGAAACTCAAGGCGATACTAAAAAACCTTTTACGAAGATTCCTGGGAAAGCTGATATTATTTGCACAAATCTCAATTTTCACTATCCTGGGAGACTAGAGTTACTGCAAGATTTCTCCTTAACTATTCCTGGCGGTAAAGTTATTGCTCTAATTGGTACATCTGGCTGCGGTAAAAGTTCTCTTGCTAAACTGATTGCAGGATTATATACACCTAATTCTGGTAATATTCGCATTGGTATTTATAATCTACAAGATTTAGCCCTTGATTGTTTGCGACAACAAGTAGTCCTGGTTCCGCAAGAAGCTCATTTTTGGAGTCGCTCTATTATTGATAATTTTCGGTTAGGTTCTCCTCACGTCACTTTTGAGCAAATTGTCGATGCTTGCCAAATTGCTGAAGCAGACGATTTTATTAGTAAACTACCTGAAAAATATCAAACTGTATTAGGTGAATTTGGGTCAAATATTTCTGGTGGACAACGGCAAAGATTGGCTATAGCAAGAGCCATTATCAATGATCCACCAGTTCTGATTTTAGATGAATCAACAGCTGGACTAGATCCTGTTAGTGAAGCTCAAGTTTTAAATCAGCTATTGTTGCATCGCCAAGGCAAAACTACGATTCTGATTAGCCACCGTCCAAGAGTAATTGCCCGTGCTGATTGGATTGTGCTATTAAATCAAGGCAAATTACAAATTCAGGGAACTGTGGAAGATTTGCGTGCCAAACCTGGAAACCATTTAGACTTTTTAACTCCTTAATTAAGCTGATGGACTTTACAGCATTTTTCAGGCATTTAGGCCACAACTTAGATGGGGAATAGGGAGTGGTGTCAATACTGCGTAGGTTTTGCCTAAAAAATAGAAATGTGTAGCGACTGTTTTAAAACTCAAGCGTAGGCGTAGCCTACCCACCTGTGTACTTGATCGCGGTGCAACAAAGTTTGAAGTACTTCAAAACGACTTCGGAGTACCTCAACACGACTTTGGAGTACCTCAAAACGACTTCGGAGTACCTCAAAACGACTTTTAAGTACCTCAAAACGGCTTTTAAGTACCTCAAAACGACTTTTAAGTACCTCAAAACGACTTTTAAGTACCTCAACACGACTTTTGAGTACCTCAACATGACTTCGAGGTATCTGTTTTACAAATATTCTTAACCGAGCAGTATTGATATCCATTCTTGCTGCGAGTAAGTCGATTTAAGCGTAGGATAATAATTACTAATTATGTAAATTTACGGAGTATGACTTTAGGCAGAATCATCAATTAGGAATCATATTGACTTACAGTTCAGATCCTCGACTTCTTAGAGAAATCGGGGATTTTATTATTAATGAATGATTGAAGTTGGTTATAAACAAAGCAAGTCTCAAGCATTACTTTGATGAACTCAAAGCTAAACTTAAAGAAATTACTATTTATTCTAAAGTTTTAGCAGATAATTTTAGACAACAATCTAGCCATTTTTGATTATTGTCAATCAATAAAGGTCATCAACCTTACTTTTCAAGAAAACAGTAAATATACTGATGTAATTTTGTGAATTAAAAACTCTAACTATTGCAACCATCAGCCAAAATGCTATATGTCTTTTTTGTTTCTAAGCGATGAATTAGATATCACAATTTCCTCAAACAAGGCTATTTGTCAGGAAAATGAGATATTGGTACTGAGGGATTCATAAAAACTTATTTAAGAAAATCTTTTGTATATATATACTTGTCGTTAAGAAGTATTAAGAAATCCTTATTAAAGAATATTGCAATAGCTTGATTTAATTGCTAACGTGTGTATGACAGCGATGCTGATGAACGCTCGGATCTAGGAGAAATAAAATCTATGAGCTATACCCATTCAGCCAAGTGTGTTAGGCTTTGACGGGTTCAAAACGAGAAATTTCTGCCTCATATAGACAACTATGAGGGATTGCAGATTAACCAAGAAATATCTCGTTGCTAAAGGCTTAGTTTCAGTTTGATTTCAATTGCGATTGATTATTTGTCTTACCTTGCGCCGACAAGTAAGTAGCTCTTGCTTGTGTGTATCGGCAATAACGAAGAGTTTGGTAAGACTTAAATTTTGGAGAATAAAACTAATGGAGATTCAAGGTAAAGTTGCCCTAATTACAGGGGCTTCGCGTGGAATTGGACGAGCGATCGCCATCGAATTAGCGCAACAAGGCATCAAGCAGATGATATTGGTAGCACGCGATCGCGGCAAGTTATTAGAAGTAGCCAAGGAAATCGAGGCGATGGGTACAGAAGCTGCGATCGTAGCTTTAGATTTAACGCAGACAATTGAAGTAAATATCGCTGTTGCCCAACTATGGCGCAATTACGGACAGATTCACCTGCTGGTTAATTGTGCGGGAGTTGCCTACCAAAGCTCATTTTTGCAGTCTAAAATGCCTCAAGTTCAAGAAGAAATTTCTGTGAACTTGTTAGGAATGTACAACCTGACTAGTTTGATTGCTCGACGTATGGCCAGCCAAAGACAAGGGACAATTGTCAATGTATCGAGCCTGATGGGGAAAGTGGCTGCACCAACGATGGCGACATACTCAGCAACCAAGTTTGCCATCTTAGGATTTACCCAAGCTTTGCGCCAAGAATTAGCTGAACACAATATCCGCGTCATTGCATTACTACCTTCCCTAACAGACACAGACATGGTGCGCGACTTAAAATTATTTCGCTGGGCGATCCCGATGACTCCCCAGCAAGTGGCTAAAGCACTCGTCACCGGAATGCAAAATGATTCATCAGAAATTTTAGTTGGATGGCAAAGTCATTTAGCCGTGTTGTGTCAACGCCTCGCCCCTTGGTTGTTAGAGCTAATTTTACGAATAGCAACACCACTAGCACCAAGCAGACAACGGCTGATTGAAAAACTTATCCCTTCGCGTAGCGTCTTGTAGAGAAGATGCCGAGGGCGATCGCTGACTCAACACTCAGCATTTCTGAATAAACTTCTCCGAAATCTTCAGTCTTTGGGGATTTCCAAAAATTAAATTATTCAATTTTGGGAGCGAAGACGATCGTTAGATTCTTCCTCCCCTACTTCCCCTGCTCACTAAAGCGATGGGATTATTTTTTTAGTTGGAAAGTCCTTTGGCTTTACTCTTGTGCAACAAAGTAACACTCGCAGTGCCAAGAAATGCTAATAAGCTGAAAGTAGAACTAGATTCAGGAACAGACTTGGAATTCTCAATTTTGATAACTTGTCCAAGTCCTGGGCCATCGCCTCGGTTTGTCACGTAAATAGCATCATCAGCACCAATAGTCAAAGCAGTAGGAGACTCTAATCCATTGCCACTAAGAATAGTTGTGCGAGTTCCATCCTTGGCTATTTTAATTACAGAACCATCTAGATTACCTTTCCAAAGTGACTGATTAGCGTATTGCAAAGCATATAAATTACCTTGACTATCAAAATCTAAGTCAGTAAGTTGGGTAAAGCCATCAGTATAAACTGTTGGTTTATCATTAGCACCAACTCGGTAGATTTTTGCTTCACCTTCGGGAAAAGGAAAACCAGTTAATTGGCTAATATAATAAGCGCCATCTGGGCCTTTGACGATATTTGTGGGTACTGCTTGGATTTCAAATGGCGATGAAGATGCACCAGTGGGAAAAACTGGATTAGTTAATGTCTGGCGGGGAATTGTGGCGATCGCTTTCAAATTACTTCCATCAGTCCCGACACTGAGTAACTCATTAGCACCAGTATCAACTGCAACAATTTTATTTCCATCTAAAAGAAGAGAGAAGGGATTGCTAATTACATCGCCTCCATCGGGATTATTTGCAAGTTCATAATTAGCTAAATCAGCCACACTAGTCCAGGAATTTGTATTGAAATTAGCAGTAATGATTTTTCCTAAGTCAGTGTTACCTAATGTGGCGCGAAATGTGGGATCGGAAGCATACCCAACTGCAATATAAGGCTTGCCAGTAGCATCAAATTTAATATCTTGAGGCCCAGCAGAATCAGTACCATTTGGTAATGCTAAAGAAGGAAGTCCTGTAAGTATACGCTCTTGCGTACCATTTCTAATTTTGGTGACTGCACCAGTTGTGCCATAACATAAAGATTGACCTGCGGCACTCGGTGAAGGAACACAAGCTCCATTTCCGCCTGTTCCTGCCTCTGTGACATAGAGGCTACCGTCAGGGCCAAAACTTAGACCCCGTGGACTATTAAGATCGTTGGCAATTACTGAAAATGATGCCGCTTCTGCTGCTTTCATTCCTGAAAAAGCAGCAATACAAACACTCAAAAATGTAATTCCAAATTGTTTTAGTTTCATTAGACTGCTCCTAAAGTTAAATTTGCGTAAAGCATAGAATAAAAAAATTTATCTTGATAAAGAATAATATTTAATGTTTATAGTTTCTGTGGATTTTGTAGCTTATTTAAAAAAGGGAAACAGATTCAAGTTCATAAATTCAGATAAAATCTGAATTTATAAATTTCGAGTTGTATCATACCATTTCCAAAAATATTTGCAACATAATGAATCGGCTATAGGGAGGTACAAATGTACGCTTATAGCAACAAAATTAAATAGAATTACTGGATATTTTTTAGCGCTTTTTATACAAGTGTGATATCAAAACTGTTGAAATACACAGATATTGCAGGACTACAAGGCGATCGCAGTTTGCATCAATAGATAAAGTTGTAGATCAGAAATTGCTGGGCGATCGCATAATTAGACATACCTTGTTTCGGAGCAATCAGAAATGCTTTCCTTCCCTACAACCCTGACTCCTTTGCCCGAAATCATTGATGGCTTACCGAATATTTCTGGTTGGGAAACAGAGGTTCTCTCTGTGGTTAACCAAGATCGACCAGTATTTTTACCAACAACGAATATTCGTTTAGAAGATGTAAATGCTGTGTTTGCGATCGCTTTGCACATGCATCAGCCAACTATACCTGCTGGAAATGGCGGTACACTGATCAGCAATCTGCAATATATGTTTGAACATCCCCATGAAGGGGATAACCACAATGCAGATCCTTTTGCTCATTGTTACAGCCGTATGGGAGACTTCATTCCGGAACTTGTAAATCAAGGTTGCAATCCGCGTGTGATGTTGGATTACTCAGGTAATCTGCTGTGGGGACTGCGGCAAATGGGACGCGGTGATGTTCTGGATAATCTTAAGCGTATTACTTGCGATCCAACCTACCAACCTTATGTAGAATGGCTGGGTACAATGTGGGGTCATGCAGTTATTCCTTCTACACCCATAGCAGATATTAAATTACATATCGTTGCATGGCAACATCACTTTGCCGCAATTTTTGGCTGGGAAGCATTAGCGCGAGTCAAAGGATTTTCGCCCCCGGAAATGCACCTACCAAATCACCCGGATGCTCTGTTTGAATTTGTGAAAGCGTTGAAAGAATGTGGCTATCGTTGGCTACTTGTTCAAGAACATTCTGTAGAAACTCTTACTGGTCAATCTCTCACTTATAAACATTTACCACATCGTCTAATTGCCCGGAATTCTCAAGGCGAAACAATTAGCATCACAGCTTTAATTAAAACTCAAGGTTCCGATACGAAATTAGTTGCTCAGATGCAGCCTTATTATGAAGCGAAGACATTATCCAAACAACAAATTGGTAGTGGATTTGTGCCACCAATAGTTAGCCAAATTGGCGATGGTGAAAATGGCGGCGTGATGATGAATGAATTTCCTAGCGCTTTTAAACAAGCTTGGTGGGATATGGTAAATAATGGCGGAGGAAAATCAGGTGTAGTTGGGATGTGTGGTACAGAATATTTAGAATTAATCGAAGCAGCAGGATGCAACCCTGAAGATTATCCAACTTGTCAACCAGTGGGGCAATATCAGATTTGGGAGAGAGTTTCACCAGATAATATTCAACCGCAAGCTGTAGAGAATGCTATTCAAGAATTGAAGCAAACAAACTCTAATTTTCATCTGGATGGAGCCTCGTGGACAAATCATATCAGTTGGGTAAAAGGATATGAAAATGTGTTATCTCCCATGTATCAATTAAGCAGTTTATTCCATCAAAAGATCGATCCATTACTGCAAACTGACTCAGCAGAACCGATTACTAGACAATCTCAATATCGTAACGTTCTCCTACATAATCTTTTGCTGCAAACCAGTTGTTTTCGTTATTGGGGGCAAGGCGCTTGGACTGATCACGCGCGGGAAATTTATCAACGTGGCGAAAGCTTGCTGCAAAAGACATTTTAATTAATTGGTGTTCTAGCCGTAACGCACTGCATTTATTAGTGCGTTACGCCTGTTTTAACGCACCCTCCAATTTAATGCTGGCTGAATCTACCAAAATAAATACGCGATATACCGAAATGAGAAAGTAATCAAGCATTTTGAGAAAGCAATATGCCTTTTTGTTTGCTGAATCTACTGAAATGAGAAAGCATTTAAGCATTTTGAGAAAGCAATATACCTTTTTGCTTGCTAAATTTACCGAAATGAGAAAGCAATCAAGCATTTTGAGAAAGCAATCGAGCATTTCGAGAAAGCATTTAAGCATTTTCCTTAATGAATTTAGTCAACAGATGAAGTTAAGGTGAAGTTCCTGAAAGTATTCCTTATAATTTCGATGCCAAAGTAAATATTGAGTTTTATCCTTGAACACAAGCTACAAATAAATAGACAAACAAGGGGTTTAGAACCTATTTATAAAGTAAAATATAAAATTATTAATAATATGAGTCATTTTTATCAATATATTTTTTTACACCAGAGGTAACAATATTTCAAATTTTGTACCTATACCAATTTGTGAATGGAAATTTAATTTTCCGCCATGTCTCACAGTGATAATTCGATAACTTACTGCTAAACCAGTATTTTTACCATTCTTTGTTTCCAGAGAAAAAGACTCTAGAATTTGCTGTTGTAATTCTTCAGACATTCCAGAGCCATTGTCAGCAATGCGAATTAAAACCCAGCGAGAATCTGGTGCATCTGGGTTGCTTGCTTCTTGTGATATAACTTCTGTGGCGATCTCAATTCGGGGTTTTTGAACAGTCTTTGTTTCTTCTAAATGTAACTGCTGTCGCACTCCTTCATTGAGTAAAGTATCCACAACTTCACTTAAAATATTCATCAAAACCTGGTTTAATTGCCCCATAAAGCAATACACTGGGGGTAATTGACCGTAGTATTTGACGATTTCGATTTCTCCTTGAAGACGGCTATTAATTAATAAAATAATGCTATCTATACAGGCGTGTAAATCTACTGGTTTGGGAAAAAGTTCATCAATGTGACAAAAGTTTTGCAAACTAGTAACGAGTTTTTTTAATCTTTCCGCCCCCGTGCGAATACTAGCAAGCGATCGCGACAAATCTTGTTCTAAAAAATCAAATTCAATTTCTTCTTTAATCTGATTAATTGCCGGAGAAACTAATGGTAACTCTTGCTCGTAAGCTGCTATTAGTTTGAGTAAATCTTGACTGTAGTTTGAAACATAAATTATGTTACCCCAAATAAAACCCACTGGGTCTAAAATTTCGTGGGCTACGCCGTCTACCAAACGCCCCAGATTTGCCATTTTATCATTTTGAATCATTTGGGCTTGACTGCGTTCGTAGCGGATCAAATTGTCAATTCCCCGAATTTGCCAAGAAATAATATTCAATTCTTGGACATCTAACAATCTATAAGCGCCAGATTCCGTTTCTACGACAATTGGTTCTGCTAATAATTCTGGCGATCGCTTTAGACTAAGTTGCATTGTTGTTAAAATCGATGTTGTATCAGTAACAATCAACATCGGTGTCCGCACATAGCTGTAGAGAACAGCTAATGGTTGCTGAACAAATAACTCTTGTCCGAATGGACGAATCAAAAATTCTAGTAGTCGCCGCCGCGAAATCATCCCAATGAACTGTCCCTGTTCTACCAAAATTACTCCTGGTAGCAAGGGGTATTTGTCCAAAAAACTAGCTACTTCCATCCCGGTGTGACTAATTTCCACCGAGAAGTTATACATTGGTAGTTCTTGGAGGGTTGAATCTAAACCAAGATCGCGATCGCTACCAAGAGACAAAAATGGCGGTGAGATTTGGCAACTAAATTCTTCTGGCACTAGACACCCTGATTTTTTCAAAGACAGGTAAAGAATAAGTTAATATTTTACATTCTGCCACCCTCAAAATCCGGTTTTAGTTTAGGTATCTAATAAAACCAAGGGTCTATCAAGCTGAAAATCTTTCTCAGGCGACTGGAAGTAATTGGCGTGCAATTTATAATCCGGGTGGAGAATATTGAGAAAACGATGTCTACGATGGTCACTGAGCTTGCCGAAGTGCGGGCTACGCCTACGCAAGCTAAACTAAAAATAACCTTTACCAAGAGTGCAAAGGTAGCGTTATGACCTCTGTAACCAATCCACCCAACGCCTTCGCTCCTTTCCCCTTCCCCGATCATACCCAGCTTCCTGAGTCCGATGGTACGTTCGTGAAAAATTGGCAAGAACATCCCCAAAGCCTTCTACTAACTGACTCAATTACACCCATACTCAAGCAATTAAATCCTGAAGGTGAATACTGTATAGGGCAGGACTTAGGCATTTACTGGCGCTTGACCGATCCCCCTGAAAAAGGCGCAGAAGCACCAGATTGGTTTTATGTACCGAATGTACCATTTTTGCTCAATGGGCAAACGCGACGTTCTTATGTGATGTGGCGAGAATTTATTGCCCCGTTGATTGTCTTAGAATTTGTCTCTAGCGAGGGTAGTGAAGAACGAGATAAAACTCCTTTGAAGAGTAAATTTTGGATTTATGAGCAGGTGATTCGTCCTGCCTTCTACGGCATTTATGAAGCGAGTAAAGCCAGCCTAGAAGTTTATCATCTGATTGAAGGACAGTATCAGATTTTACCAGCAAATGAACGAGGACATTATCCTATAGTTGCTTTGGGTGTTGAATTAGGCTTATGGCAGGGAAAATATCAGAATGTGGAATTACCCTGGTTGCGTTGGTGGGATTTACAAGGGAATTTGTTGTTGAGTGGCGATGAAAGAGCAGAACAAGAATCCCAAAGAGCTGAACAAGAATCCCAAAGAGCCGATCGCCTAGCTGCCCAATTGCGATCGCTTGGCATTGAACCAGAAATCTAATACCGTACTACAAATTACGAATTAACGTCTGATGTGAATTAGAAACACCGCTTATTCTATAAGGGTTTCTAGATTCACTCAAAATCATAGTTTTGGGATTACCTATGAAATTACAAGGGTTTCAAAGCTTAATTCACATTAGGCGTAATTACGAATTACGTTAGCGCAGCGTTAGCGACGCAGGAGCGTCATTACGAATTAAAAAAGGGCTGGTGTAAAAGAGTCATCTGTGGCTTAATTTGTTTAGACACAAATTTTACTGCTACCAGGGTAATCACGATGACAAATAGACCTCCTTCCGAACCGGAGTCATCCCCAAAAACTGCCCTTGGCTTTGATGAATTTATAGCCATTTTGGTTGCCTTCACCACTATCGGAGCGATTCTCTTTTGGTCATTGTCCCGCAGAGATTCTAGCTGGAACTTAAACGGACTGCTGTTGCCTTCCTCTACTCCATCTCCTAGCGTTCAACCAAATCAAGTATTGCCCTCTCCTACTGCCAAGGTAGAACCTTATACAGTCCCCAACAACGTTTTGCCCTATTCTTCACCTGAAGCTGTTGTTGAACCCAAAACACCTTCATTCCCAACTAACAGCGCAACTCCTTACCGCGCAATGTTACCATCTATTCTGGTAATCCCAACTCAATCCCCACAACCACAAAGACCTATATCTCCTGCAACAGAACTTGAGTCATCACTCAAATCATCAGCGTTGCCTTTAGTAACTCCAGCAAAACCAAAATCAATCATTCCGCCGCCAATTGCATTTAACGATGTGCCTAATGACTTTTGGGGTAGGCGTTTTATAGACGTTCTTTCTGCCCGTGGGATTCTCAAAGGATTTCCTGATTATTCTTTTAGACCAAATCAGCCTGTAAACCGCGCTGAATTTGCTGCCATACTAGAAAAAGCTTTTGACCAAGAACCGTCTAAGACTGCGATCGCATTTCAAGATGTACCAACAAAATTTTGGGCAACTTCAGCAATTGACCAAGCCATCAGTGCGGGTTTTCTCAAGGGCTACCCGAAAAAAACCTTCAAACCACAACAAAATATTTCACGAGTGCAAGTTTTAGTTGCCCTTGTCAGCGGGTTGAATTTGAAAGCACCCACTTCCCCAAATCAAATTATTAGTTTCTATAAAGATGCTAAAGATATTCCACCTTATGCTATTGGCAAAATCGCTGCCGCTACAACCAATGGTTTGGTAGTTAACTACCCAAATCCCCAAGTCCTCGATCCCAACAAAGTAGCTAGTCGGGCGGAAGTGGCGGCGATGATTCATCAAGCTTTAGTCAAACGGGGCAAACTGGCGGCAATTACATCTCCGAATATAGTGCGTAGGGATAGCCCACCGCAGGCATCGCCCAAAATATCTCCAGAACTTCCACAGACTCCAAAACCAAACCCAAAAGTTAAATTACCCACCGGAGGTTCGCCTCAACAATAATTACTAATTTGTAATTAAACCAAGGATCGCAGGAAGCAACTTCTACGGCTACTAGCGTTATGGTGTAGTCTTAATATTACAAACTGTTAAAGATTTCGTCAGCAACTTTGAGAAAAGACTGGACACCGACTTCCGGCGTCCAGTCTTCGGGGATTTGGAATTAGAGCGTACTTCTACAAAGAGCAAGCTACGCGTAGCGTCTCATAGAGAAGCGTTGAAGTAGGCAGCTATGCTGGAGGTTTTATTAAGAAGGGGATTCAGACCCCTCCTTAATAAGCAGCCCCAAATTTTCTTGTTTTGTGGTGGTCTTAAACCCAAGACCCGTTTGCTCACGGCAAGAAACAGTGTTTCGACTACGCTCAACAACCGGGCAGTTTTCCTCCAGCAAGAACTGCCTTCCTTGATAATTAGATATTAAGCTTCTGGAATTTGTTTGCCGACAACTTGTGATTTAAGAGTGGTGATTTCACTCGTTAACTCTTTCCTGGTTGAGGCTTTGAGTAAATAACGGTAAACAAACCAGGCAGAGTAACCAATACCGATCAACTCAAAAGTAGGTGCTACCAAAGGGATATCATTCAAAGCATCTAATATTGCCAAGAGTACTTTAACGGCAACAATTGATCCTACAATCAAGCCAACTGTTACCAGGGGTTGCTTATATTGATTAAAGAAGCTTCCCACATAATCTGGTAATGTTGCTAAAAAGGTAGAAATTTGCTCCCCGTATTTTAGCCATTCGTCTTGAGACTGTGCCGGAGGCTGGAGTTTGGTGATGGTTCCTGTTTGGCTGTTGATCTCTGCCACTGTAGTCTCTTTAGATGGGGTTTCGGTAAATTCTTGTTCTGGCATTTTCACTCCTATTAATTTGACAGTTGAGTTTTTCTAATCTGGATAATTACAACCAAAAGATTGTTGATTAGGTAATGTACTTGTGAATCAGTACAATTTGGTGAAAGGCACAAAAAGATTTTAGTGTCCTATAACCATAGTTGCCCCATACTATCTACTGCATCAACTACAAGATAGACAGTCAGTAGGAGGATAGAACTCAGAAGGCAGCAGGATGTATTATAATCAACTTCCTGAGTTTTATTTTTGGAATCAACTGGAATCCTCAGGTTGTGATTATCCCATTGCGTGTCATTTGCTCATAATCGTACTAAATCTAAGTACAAATTATGCAAAAATCACTCCATTACTCATTTATATAAGCCTAGAAGCCGATTTTATCCGATATTAAAGCTATCTTAAGCCGCGTTCGTCAATTCACGCATTCGTATTGATATTAATACGTAATAAAAATTTTTGCGCGTTCATATAGACTAGACTTTTAACCTGTTTTATGATATGTGTGCCAGGATATGGGAAGACTTGGGGACAAGGGGGACAAGGGAGACAAGGGGGAATTATTGAACAAATCTCTCCCAAGTCTTCCCCCTCTTCTTTGTCTACCTTGTCTCTTCTTCATGCCCAATTTCCAATAAGTATCAAACCTTTTGTTTTTTTCCTGATTGTATTAATTTTCTAAGGAAGCAATAAGGTAGAGTAATCGCGTAGGCGATCGCAAGAACTCATTGCTTGCTATCAACCGCATATTGTGGAAAGTAGTGTAGTCAGGAGAAGACGCTCTCAGGTTGGTCTTTGGTGGAGGAAACTATATCGTCGATCCTAAAAAAAGTAAGTTATCTTAAAACAGTAATTATACTTAGGTTGATAGTTGGAAAATTTACTTATATAAGTTAAGGTGGTACTATTATCTAGCAAGCAATGATTTGCTCTTGCGATAAAAGAAGATAATGTAGATGTTAATGACTAATTAAGGTATTTTGACAATCTAGACTAATTTGATTATTTTTGCGGGAAGGCAAGGAGGTTTGAGAAATGCCGACTCAAAAGCCAACCCCTATCTACAGCAGTTCAGAAAGCAAAAAAGTGTCAGCCGAAGAGCCATCGACAGACGAATTCCCAACTATAGAATTTCCTTCACGAGGGAAACTCAAAGCTAGTTCTTGGCGTATCCATCAAAAAATTGGTTATGGATACTTTGTAGCTATTGGAATTGGCTTTTTTGGCTCACTGACTGGGTTAGTGATTGCTAATTACTACCGAGGAAGGGAAGTTAGACAATTCAATCAAGCTTATGAACAAGGACAACTACTGAGTAATTATAAAGATGCAGTAGTAGGGGCGCAATTACATAGTTATAACCTAGTTGCTGTATTAGAAAATTCACAACAACTGCAAAGCAAAAAAGCTGATTTTCTGAAGAATGTTGAAAAAGCCAAGCAACTAGAGTCAAAAATTGGCGGATTTCTCGATAGTAAACCTAAAAGACTAGCAGCAACAAGTTCGACTTTGCAGACCTTATTGCTGGATTATAAGACTAATTTAAAATCCTACGTTGACCAAATCGAGGTCGTCTTACAGAAAATTGACTCTTCAAAAGTGCAGCCTCAGAAGATTTCTTCGGCCCGATCGCAGTTATTAACAATAATGCGTGGTGAAACAGCCATGCAGCTAGACCAGCTTTCTCAAAGCTTGACTAACATCCTGCAAACAGCCCAAGATCAAGAGCAAGAAAGGCAAAATGCCGTTGAGCAGGCGAGAATAGTTGAGCGATTGATCGTGATCGTGAGTATGCTGGTTTCGGTAGCGATCGCAGCCATTGTAGCTTGGCGTACTAGTCGAGCGATCGCTGAACCAGTGATCACTGTAACCCAAGTAGCTGAACAAGTTGCCAGGAAACATAATTTTGATTTGCGAGCACCTGTTACCACTGAAGATGAAATTGGCCTACTCGCCAAATCTCTAAATCGTCTGATTGAGCGCGTATCTGAGCGAACAAAAGAACTACAACAAGCCAAAGAATTAGCCGAAGCTGCTAGCAAAGCAAAAAGCATATTTTTGGCCAATGTCAGCCACGAATTACGCACACCGTTAAATGCTGTTATTGGCTTAAGCCAACTACTAGAAGACGACGCTACGGATCTTGGTTTATCGCCAGACTTTATCACCGACTTAGAAACAATTAACGCTGCTGGTAAGCATCTACTGCACTTGATTAACGAAATCCTCGACTTGTCAAAAATTGAAGCAGGGAAAATGACCTTGTATCCTGAGACATTCGAGATTGCAACGCTAATTCATAACGTTGTTCTCACAGTCAAACCAGCTATAGAAAAAAATGCCAATGTTTTAGAAGTAAATTTTGATGAGCAACTTGGCACAATGTACGCCGATCAAACTAGGATGCGGCAGGTATTGTTAAACTTACTCAGCAACGCCAGTAAATTCACTACAAACGGCAAGGTGACGTTGACAGTCAACAGAGAAAAGGATAAATTCCGACCGGAGGCTCCTTTGGGCAGCATTATTTTCACTGTTACCGACACCGGTATCGGTATGTCTAACCGCCAACAGCAGCAGTTATTTCAACCTTTTACCCAAGGTGATACTTCAACGACGAAAAAGTATGGAGGTACGGGACTGGGTTTGGCAATTAGCCGCCACTTTTGTCAGATGATGGGTGGTGAAATTATTGTCAAAAGTCAGCCAGGAATTGGTTCTACTTTCACTATTCGTCTGCCAATGACTGTGCAGGATTGAATGGGGCATTGGGCGTTAGGAGTGCTGAGTAATAAGTAATGAGTGCTGAGTTAGGAGTTATTCTCCCCCTGCTCCCCTGCTCCTTGGTCACTGAGCGTAGCCGAAGTGCTGCTCCCCTGCCCCCCTGCTCCCTCATCCCCTGAATTAAGTAATGATACTCACCCTCCCTGTATCCAAGTCGTAACGTCCTCCGACAATTTTCAATTTGCCTGACTCCACTTGCTCAGTTAAAAGCTTTGAGCGCTTCAATCGTTCAATTTGATATTGCACATTTGCCACCACAGCGTTTTCAACTGCGTCACCCGACTGATCCTTGACCTTTTCCACTGCTGGCTTAATTGCCTTCACAAAAGTACTAATATCACCAAGTAACGATTCGTTTTGGACAGCTGCGGTTACTGCGCCACAACGCTCATGACCCATCACCATCAGCAGTGGAGAACCTAATAAGACAACTGCATATTCAATACTGCCGATCGCTTCATGTGTGGCAATATTTCCGGCAATCCGAACATCAAAAATGTCTCCAATACCTTGATCGAAAACAATTTCTGCGGGTACTCGTGAATCCGCACAACTAAGAATAGTTGCAAATGGATGTTGAGCTTGAGCAACTTCGTGCAGCCGCAGCTCAGATTGATCGGGGTATTGAGGATGATGAGCGACAAAGCGCTGATTTCCGTCAATCAGCTTTTGCAATGCTGCATCGGGACTGAGAGATTCAGGGGAAATTGAGGGAATTTCGGCAGCTTTAGCCTGTTCTACCCGCCAAAGTAAATCGCTGGCAGATAGCATCATCCCAAACGCCCCGGTCATTCCTAACTTCAAAAACTCACGACGTTCTATGAAATGCTTCATTGAATTTATCACTCTCTTAGTAAGTCGGCGGGAAAAAATCAAACTATATGAAGAAAAATTAACTAGTTTACAACCCTCTTCCCTCCTGCCTTTAGCAAGAACTGCTTTCTGCCTTATCCCAACTACAAATATTTACGCCAACCTACTTACATCGACGCAACACATCTGACAGAGCGAATCTCCATTACATCGGAAACGTAACAAGTACCTCCGAACTTATTAAGGACTGGTTTGATATTTTCGACAACACGCTTGAGTTGTTCTGGCATACAAAACGCGAGGATGTAAACATTATCAAGCATGGTCATGTCTAAATCTTCTGTCGTTCCTCGTAATCCTTTACCAACAACATTTCGGATTACGGCATGGTTATGTACACCCGACTTGTCTAAATTATCTAAAATTTTGGCAAGCTCAAAGGAGTTAGCGATAATTTCTATCTTTTTAACTACGTGCATATTATTACCTCCAAAATAGGTTAATTCCGTAGAGATATAACGGAATTCCCACAATAATATTGAACGGGAATGTCACTGCTAAAGCGGTTGAAACATACAGGCTGGGATTTGCTTCGGGAACAGTCATCCGCATAGCCGCAGGGACAGCGATGTAAGAAGCACTGGCACACAATACAGCGAACAACAGCGAATCTCCGCGAGGCATACCGATGAATTTGGCGATCGCTAATCCAATGCCTGCATTGAGTATTGGAATTAGTATGGCAAATAAAATCAGGAAAACTCCGGTTTTTTGCAAGTCTTTAATTCTTCTGGCAGCCACTAATCCCATATCTAGTAAAAAGAAGGTGAGAATGCCATAAAATAATCCTTGAGTAAAGGGTTCTAATACGTGCCAACCACGTTCTCCTGTCAAGACGCCGATTAAGAGGCTACCGACTAGTAGAAAAACTGAACTATTAAGAAATGCTTCTTGCAAAACTTCCGACCAAGCAAATTCTCGCTTTTCATCGGCGGTGAATATACTTACCAAGATCAGACCTACAATGATCGCCGGAGATTCCATCAGGGCCAGAGCTGCTACCATGTAACCATCATACTGAATACCAAGCTCAGTGAGAAAAGCGCCGGCAGTGATGAAAGTGACGGCACTGATAGAACCGTAGGTTGCTGCGATCGCCGCAGCATCGTAAGTATCCAGTTTCCACTTCAGGATAAAAAAGGTGTAAATTGGAACAACACAAGCCATCAACATTGCTGCCAGGAGTGTTAGAATTACTTCCTGATTCAGTCCGCTTTTGATTAGTTCTACCCCTCCTTTAAAACCAATTGCAAACAGCAAATACAACGAAAGCAGTTTGGGTACTGGTGGGGGAATTTCTAAATCAGACTTGACAAAAATAGCAGTCATGCCTAAAAAGAAAAACAGAATTGGCGGATTCAAAATGTTGGATACAATTAAGCTAAAATCCATATCCACCCCTCTTTATACTTGGTAAACCTGCAATTCAAGAAATTTTTCATCTTTAAAAATTTAACGGTTCAATGATGATGTATCTGGTATTGTTACCTAATGTCAATCGGGTACTCAAAGAGTGAATAGTCTTATTGGTGACTATACTTTCAGTTAGGTATTACAGTGTTTTTCAAGCAAATAAACCACGGTCTAGGAAACATTGTTATGTCCCCACGAAAACGTATTGGGGCAATTTATTAATTTAATTGCCCCTACTGTTGACAACAGAACAAGTTAGAGCTTGCTCGCGATGTTTTGATGTTTGATTCCCCGTGGCTGATTTTACGACACAACGCGCCGGAATAACTAGTGGCTAAGTTTTCTACGTAGAAAAATTAACGTATTGTCATGGGAATTATGAATTGCCCCGACAATGTTTTGGTCTATGTTTCGCGGATTTTTGGCATAAATCCGATAAAGATGATACCTAACAATCTTTGTTGACCAAGTTTCGTTAGGATGTTGTAATCTGGGCAATAGCGACTTTCTATTGATGTGACCCCAGGCGTAGGCGTAGCCCGCACTTCGGCTGCGCTCAGTGACCGTCGGAGACATCGCTTTTTCACATCTATGACAACAACCATCGACTTTCTCAGTCACCTTAACCCCAGCCAACGTCAAGCTGTCGAACACTACTGCGGCCCGTTGCTAGTTGTTGCTGGCGCAGGTTCCGGTAAAACACGAGCGCTGACTTATCGCATTGCAAATCTAATTCTGAAACACCGTGTCGACCCAGAAAATATCCTGGCGGTTACTTTTACGAATAAAGCCGCGCGGGAGATGAAAGAACGGATTCAACGGCTGTTTGCGGAACAACTGGCGATGAAACAACACGGCCAGCGATTGGATTTGTTGACAGAATACCAACAAACGCAACTGCGATCGCAAGTTTACAAAGAGACGATCAAAGATTTGTGGTGTGGCACTTTCCACAGTCTATTTTCTCGCATTCTCCGCTTTGATATTGAAAAATACGTAGACGAAAAAGGACGCAAGTGGAATCGCAATTTTTCTATTTTTGATGAATCAGATGTAATCAGTCTAATCAAAGAAATCGTTAATAAAGAGCTAAATTTAGATGATAAAAAGTTTGATGCCCGTTCTGTTCGTTACGCTATTAGTAACGCTAAGAACCAAGGTTTATCACCCCAAGAATTTGAGCGAGATCAACCTAATTATCGCGGACGAGTAATTGCCCAAGTTTACAATTTATATCAAGATAAATTAGCACAAAACAACGCTCTTGACTTTGACGATCTGATTCTTGTACCTACAAGATTATTTCAACAAAACGAGCAAGTATTGGGTTACTGGCATCGCAAGTTTCGTCATATCCTCGTAGATGAATACCAAGATACTAACCGCACTCAGTATCAACTGATTAATTTATTAGTTACTAATGGCGAAACCAAAAAGAGCGAATGGGAATGGGAAAATCGCTCAGTTTTTGTTGTCGGTGATGCAGACCAATCAATTTATAGCTTTCGGATGGCAGATTTCACCATCTTGCTAGGATTTCAGGAAGACTTTGGCGATGGTTTGGTAGATGATGACACCCGGACGATGGTTAAGCTAGAAGAAAACTATCGTTCTTGTGAAAATATTCTGCAAGCGGCTAATGAACTGATTGAAAATAACACCCAACGGATTGATAAAGTCTTGAAAGCAACGCGGGGGTCGGGCGAACAAATTACTTATCACAAAGCCGATGAAGAACTTGCAGAAGCGGCATTTGTAATTAATCAAATTAGCACTTTAAAAAACCAAAATCCAGAGTTAAACTGGGGTAGTTTTGCCATACTTTATCGGACAAATGCCCAATCTCGTCCCTTTGAAGAATTGTTAGTGAAATATCAAATTCCTTACACAGTTGTGGGGGGAATGAGATTTTACGATCGCAAAGAAATTAAAGATGTAGTTGCTTATTTAAGAGCGATCGCTAACCCAGCTGATACAGTCAGTTTATTACGAGTTATTAATACTCCCCGGCGGGGAATTGGCAAAACCACTATTGACGCTTTGGTAAACGCCTCTGGGCAACTAGGGACAACTTTGTGGGAAATACTTAGCGATGAAACATCAGTTAATACATTAGCTGGACGGGCGGCAAAAGCTGTAAATAATTTTGCTGCAATGATTAGCCGTTGGCAAGGACAAGTTGCTACGCTTCCAGTGACAGAGGTTTTGCAAGGAATATTAGAAGATTCTGGTTACGTTCAAGACTTGATGAATCAAGGCACAGATGAAGCCACAGATCGGGTACAAAACGTTCAGGAACTTTATAACGCTGCACTGCAATTTCAAGAAGAAAACGAAGAAATTTCCCTGCGAGACTTTCTCAATAGTGCCGCCCTCAGTTCCGATTTGGATAACTTAAAAGAAGGCCAGACAGCCGTTTCTTTGATGACTTTGCACGCTTCCAAAGGTTTGGAATTTCCCGTAGTATTTTTGGTGGGATTAGAACAAGGGCTATTTCCCGGCTTTCGTTCCCTCAGCGATCCCGCATCTTTGGAAGAAGAACGCCGCTTGTGTTATGTAGGGATTACTCGCGCCCAAGAAAGGTTGTATTTATCACACGCGCGGGAACGCCGTTTGTATGGTTCTCGCGAACCTGCGGTGCGATCGCAATTTCTCGACGAATTGCCAGAAGAATTATTAACTACTCAACGTCTAAGTCGCCAAAGTTATACCAAAAGTGCCTCTACTCCGAATAGAAAGCAAGACACGAAGCAGAATTGGCAAGTAGGCGATCGAGTATTACACAAAACTTTTGGTCTTGGTGAAATCACCCATGTTTTCGGAACGGGTAATAAGATGTCTGTAGCTATTAAATTTGCTAGCTTAGGACAAAAAATTATTGACCCCAGAGTAGCGCAGTTGCAACGAGTAGAGTAAGCTGTTACGCAAAGAAAATTGCACATTAACTTATGAAGGTTGTCCTTTGTCAAAAGTCCTTTGTTCTTAGAAACACTTCTGGACTAATGACTAATGACGATCTATACGGAGTTTGTGCAATATATAAGCGCATTAGCTTAAGAGGTATATAAACGATCAAATAGACTATGTTTTGATGATGCGTTGCTATAGAACAAGCTGTGTCAACTACAGAAGGAGCATTTATAGCTCCAGAACAAGCTGTAGTAACTAAAACTTGTTCATTTGTAACTCCAGAACGTGCCGAACTAACTACAACTTGTTCATTAATAAGTTAGGAAGAAGTTTTGTTAACTAAAGCCCCTATTTTACTTATCCTTTTTGGACTTTTTATAATTAATCCTTAAATTCATTAAATCCAACTTTAGTTTTACTTATCTAAAAACGAGTTATTTGTGACTAAAACACCAACATTTATAAATTAAGCTTAGGTTGTATTAACTTTAGCTTCTTCTGAACTTATCAAAGGATGAGTTTTTGTAGCTTATTGTTTTTTATATTTCAATTTCTTCAAAGTGTTCAACAGTGGGAAATGGCTCATAAAAATGATGCAAAAGTTTTTTCCACTCTTGATACTCAACAGAACTTCTAAATCCTACAGTATGAGATTCTAAAGTTTTCCATCTGATAAGTAATAAATATTTACCTTGGACTTCTATACATTTATGCAATTCATGGGATAAATATCCGTCCATTGAAGAAATAATTTTAGAAGCTTTTTTGAAAGCAGCTTCAAAATCGGATTCTAGACCAGGTTTAATAAGAAGCATCACAGCCTCAAGAATCATAAGTTTGTGGTGAATAATTATGCCGATATTATGCTGATATTATTTAGTATAAAGTAGACGTGAGTGATGTCTAGGACGGGCTACACCTACGCACATATTTGATTGTAATTAAAACTAATTTTTTAGTAAATAGATAATCGCAGTACAAAACTCTTCGTAGTATCCTTGGGAATCAGTTTCACTGAAGCCTAAAATCAAGTCTTGTCTATCTTCTTCTGTAATTGTGTTGATAATTTCCAATATTGGCTCAAGAGCTTTTGCACGTAAATCTTTCAGCTTGTCAATATTGAGTCCAAGTTTATCAATTGTTATTTCAGCAGGTAATTGCTTTTCTAAATTATTTGTCGCCAAAATCTGACCATCATCAGTGTACCTAAAAAACTCTGCACAGTTAATATCTAGAGGCGAAACAAAGAGATGTTCATCATGCCATTTATCTTTCTGCTTTCCACAATGCAGAGGTTCTTTGGGTACTGTATCTTTTTGGCATGATGCTAATATATTTGTATATTCTAGCGCTAATTGAGGATAAGTTGTTCTTGGTTTTAAATGTTCAAGATGGCTATTGTCAATATTAATCCGTCTTCCACAGTAACAGCAAATAAAACCTTGCTCTTGCAACAATGAATTATGTACATCAGTTTTTTGTGGTTTACTAAAATTTTCCCAACTTGGTTGCCAATCCTCATTTGCTAGATTTTTCCAAACGGCAAAACTTTCTGGCTCCGTACCTTTTTTGATATATTTCACCGCTTCAAAATCTCTTTGCGTCGAATAGATACACTTGCTTTTACTAATTCTGGTTCATCTTGTCCAATAATATCAGCAATTTCCTGAGATAATTGCCTAGCACCATCAAGATTTCCTTCATCAATGAGCCTAAATAACTCATGTAGACGATCTTTAATTTCTTGTGGACGTGCTGGGACACCCATGAGGTCTTCTAAGATCCGATTGCTGTCTCTTCCAAAGGAACTTTCTGGTCTTTTAGCAACAACACCTTCGTCTGTTTTTTCTAAAATAAAAATTCCTTCCGGCTTGACTTGGCTTATTACTTGAGGCGAATGGGTGGTGACAATAAATTGACAATTAGGGAATGTTCTTGTTAAAGCTGGAATGATTTCCCGTTGCCATTTTGGATGTAGGTGGAGTTCGATTTCGTCAATTAAAACAACACCACTACCTTGGAGTGGATCTGGTAAACTAGGGTTGGCGATCGCTAATCGTCTTGCTAAATCTCCCACCATTGCCAGCAAGCATTTCTCCCCATCAGATAACTGATTAATGATTAGTTCTTGACCTTGTTTTTTTACAGTCATTCGCAGAGGAGAACGACGAACTCGTAAATTAGAAAATCCTGAAAGTAGTGAATAAATTGCTTTCCTCACAGATTCAAGTTGGTGATTTCGATATTCAGGGATATCTCGCCTTTCTTCGTTTTCCAAATCCTCTAATACTTTAAACCATTGAAAGAAGCTATTAAAGCTGATTTGTACTCCATTGAGTGCCTGGTCATAAGCATCTATCTGTTCAAACGAATGCTCATCTTGTATCTCTAAGGCAATATCAATAACTGCACGATTAACCGGATAATAAACCACCAGAGGCAAGCTGGTCTCAGAATTAGATTCTAATAAATGGCGTATTTCATTAATAGCTGTTTCTAACTTTTCAAAATCACTTCTTGTAACTGTGTTTTTTCCTTTCTGAACCTTACTAATAAACCAATTAACTTTTTGAGAGTTAAGTAAAGTTGTAATCTCGTTGAATGTTTCTTTATATCCGTTATAGAGATCCTGATCGCTAAAATCACGTATTTTTAAGTCCCGTTCCCCCGACCATATTGCTTCGCGGTTATGGCCAATGTTTAAATTAACATGACCGTGGATCTCACCAATATTTAATTGTCCTGTTTGTATACTTGCTGTGGTATTTGTAGATCCAACAATTACATCATTTTGTGCGAGTCTTCCTGTAAACTGTGACAAAAGAACAGCTAGACAATCAAGAATACTTGATTTTCCCACACCGTTATTACCAATAAGCACAGTTGGTTCAGCCTCATGGAAATCAAGCGTCAAATCGCCGATTCCACGGAAAGATTGCATTTTCAAGCGCTTGACTTTCATAGTTTTAACAACGCTGAACGTAATTTACTAAGGCTAACAAATCGGAAAATAAAACAGCTAATCAAAAGCAGATTTGACATAATCAACTGCAATAGGTGTGATTTTTTCGACAAGATTATTAATCACTCCTCGTTCATATTCAGTCCAAATTCTGGGATGACCAAAAATGCAGGGTTGTAAAATTCCCCAAAGTTGTCCATCCTGGCGGATATGGGCATGAATCAGGGCGCGATGTCCAAAATTCTTCTTTTCATACTCCCGATTTAAGACTTGAGGTTCAGCAGTTTCTACATCTTCGACAAAGATTGAAGGTTCAGCACGTAGCGCAGCAGCAAACATCGGATCTTCATCTACTAAAGATGGGGGCAGCGCTTCCCAGTCTTCATTGTAGACGGTAGGTACATCTGGAGTGCGAATCCAACAAAAGGCAACTCTAGTAAGGTTATTTTGTGGATTATGTAGGCATAGAAAACATCTATCAGATTGTAAAAAATCCCCTACTGCTGCCAACAGTTCAGAAAATAGAGTATCTGGGGTTTGAGATGATTCTAAAATATTGCTGAGTGCAGAAGGAAGTTCTTGCTGAGTCATATAATAACTAAGCTGATTTTAATTGAATAATCCCTTTATCAAAAATGCGATTATTAGTAGCGATCGCACTTATTTCTATTCTATCTTTATACACTTCATAAGAAGCAAAACTTAAATCACTGGTAGAATATCCTGTCCACTCAGAACGCCCTACAGGACGATTACCAGCACCCGCACCACAAATTAAGTAAGTTGTACCATCAATAGCACGAGTGCGCTCATAATTATGCTCGTGACCATTGATGTAAAGTTGAACGCCGTATTTTTTAAATAGGGGAGTAAAAGTTTTAATAAAATCTGGATTATTCCCATACTGACCCGATGAATAAATTGGATGATGACCAAACACTACTTTCCAAGGAGCATTACTAAGACTTAATTTTTTTTCTAACCAACTTAGCTGGTTTTTCCAATCAGCATTACTGTTAGTATCTAAAGCAAAAAACTGCACCGTTCCCCGGCGAAATGTATAGTAACGTCCCTTCATATTAAAGCCAGCATACTTGACTTGTAGATCGCCATTGGCAGTACGAATATCGTGATTACCTAAACAAGCATGAAATTTCACACCTTGCTTGAGCAAACCTTGATAAGGACGCTCAAAAACTGCATTAATTTTTTCAATTTCGCCGTTATTGTAAATGTTGTCTCCAGCTAAGACGACTAAATCATAAGGATTTTTCTTGTGATACGCATTCATTGCTCCAGCCACAGCATACTGTCCTTTCGCGCCAGTTCCTGTATCTGCTACAGACACAAAACGTAATAACAAGTCTTTTTTGGCTGGGTTGGCGGCTATAGCTGTTGTTGAATCGCTAATATCAGCACTTTGATAATTTTGATGAGTAAACATCCAGGCTAAAAATCCTGTACCAATGGCGCTGGCACTACTTAAAAATAAAAATTGACGGCGTTTCAGTTTCATAAGTCACCAAATTTAATAAATAGTCAGTTTAGCGGAAAACTTTGAGCAATGAAGTGATACATTAATGCAAAAGAAGGCAGCACCAGTAATAATGTACGTTGTTTGTCTTTGATTCGCTGCTTTTGGTGAAAGTTCCATGTCACAAGACAATCAGTCAAAACCGACGGATGAGCAAGTAACTCAACCTCCCCAAAAACCTTACCAGAGAGTTCAGCCATTTTGGAAGGCTAAAATTATCCAACTTCTCCAAGGAACGATTGGGGTTCTAGAAGTAACGGTGGAAAAACTGGAGAAAGCACCCCCACCTGGTACTCAGGAAAAACCAGGTTTTTTTCAGCAACTTCAGTTGCGATGGGGTGGACTATTAAGGACAATCCGCTTGTTTTTACCATCAAATCTGTCAACAAAGCTATCAGATACAGCTTTGACGGGAATTGTGACTGGAATTGCTGTAATTCTCGTTTGGACAACTACGACTATCTTTAGTGGGAAACCTACGGAAATAGCAACTGTTCCCCCAGTTGAAGAGGTTCCTATACCAACACCAACACCAACGATAACTACTCCACCGGAATCAGTCGTACCAGAACCACAGCCAACAGAGGAAATTACGCCGCCAGAAGTACAAATTACGCCACCAACACCGGAACCGGAACCAGAACCAGAACCAGAACCAATTCCTACGCCAACGCCAATCCCAACACCCACGCCAACGCCGACACCCATCATAGAATTGACACCTGAACAAGCTTTGATTGCGGCTATTGAAAATCAGGTAGCTGAAATTAGCGATCGCGTTGCCTCTGGTCTGATAAAGTCAATTCAAGCCAACTTCCGTACCAGTAACTTGACTGTAAAAATTAGTAATGATTGGTACACTCTCAATGAATCTCAGCAAGACAAACTAGCTGCGGAGATATTACAACGCTCTCAAGAACTTGATTTTACTCATTTAGAAATTATCGATTCCCAAAATACGCTGATAGCTCGTAACCCGGTTGTTGGTACTGAGATAGTAATTTTTAAACGGCAAACAGCAAGTTAAAATAATTCGTAATTCGTAATTCGTAATAACGCTCCTGCGTCGCTAACGTAATTCGTAATTTGGAGTTGAACTTTAAGTATTTATGTTAGACAATGTTTCGCTATTGCTGAAAGCTTGTGGAAATTTAAATATCAGCTATGAAATTCTTCATCCTTCGGAAAACTTAATCAAAATTAAATTGAATAGTAAACAGCATTATTTTTGTAACTATAGCACTCCCTTACTTAATCAAGCAGTAGCACATCTGCTAAAAGACAAAGAATATACTTATCATGTTTTAAATAAAAAAGTTAAACTTCCTCGGACAGTAGGTTTTCTTTCCCCTTTTTGTGACACCAAATATCAGATTTACTTAAAATTTCCAAATATTCAAGATATCGTATTAGAGATAACAGAAAATTTTGAAACACCAGTAATTATTAAAAGAAACTCTGGTGCAAGCGGACATAATGTCTTTTTGTGTAAGAATCCAGATGAAATTGAAACTGCTTTAAAAGAAATTTTTACTATTAATCATAAGTATGATTACGTCGCTCTTGCTCAAGAATATATTCAGATAAAATCTGAATATAGAGCGGTTTTCTTAAATAAAGAATTGGTTTTGCTCTATGAAAAAGATATAACTGATGCGAAATTTGCTGGTAATCTCAGTCCTCTACACTGGGATGGTGCGAAAGCCAAGTATATTAACCATCCACAAATACTATCAGAGATTGCTAATTTTGCTCAACCAGTTTTTGAAGAGTTAGACCTTGATTATGGTGGGTTTGATATCGTATTAGATCGAGATAATCAATATTGGTTAATTGAAATCAACTCTCACCCCAATTTTGGCATCTTTATTAGAGACAATGGAGAGGAGTATGTGTTGAAAATTTTTGAAAAAATGCTAATTAGTCTAGCCTCAAAATAAAAAATTGACATTGCATAATTAAAGTATGAATTTAAGCGTAGGCGTAGTAGCCCATCGTAGACATCGCGGGAGCAATGTCCAAGGTCTGCATCCAATACTTATCGGGTTTTGGGGGAAAGGGACTCATGTTCAAAAAAATCTTATATATCGAGCCTTCTACTCCTTTGCCCCTTACCCTTTTCCCTTTAACCGAGCAGTATTGGGTCTGCATCAACTCATATCCACGTCAGCTACGCAAGCTTAACTCTCTTGTGTGACTGCAAGCAGATAGAGTTTTTAGAAAGTAGAGGTGTATCAAGTGAAGTTAGATCCTAATCAAAATTATACCTTTAGTAAGTATTTTGAAAATGGTTATTATTCAGAAGACTTAGCTGATTATTTCGGGTATAAGTTAGTCTTAGTTAATTTAATGTTACCACTATATCAAGGAGAATTAGATAGGTTAGCTGAACTAAGAGATAGAATTACTGAAGTACTGCCTTATGTACCTTTAACTACGGAGTTGGCAAGAAGAGAAGTAATAATATCTAAGGTAGTTTTAGAGTTAATTCATTATACAAATGTTCAGATTAGAATTGAATTTGGCATCAAAGTTTCTAATCTACTTCAGGGAAATTTAGATTATCTAATTAGAACTTATCAAACAAATCAATTGTTAGTAGTTGAAGCTAAGTATGAGGATTTAACTAGAGGATTCACTCAATTAGTTGCCGAAATGATAGCGCTAGATCAGTGGGAAGAATCTCCTGCAATTACAGAGCAACCTATTTTGATCGGTTCTGTAACTACAGGTAAGATATGGCAGTTTGCTAGATTAGATAGAGCCAACAAATATTTTGAATTAGCAATTAATAGTTATAGAGTTCCAGAAGATTTAGAAGAACTAATGCGAATTCTCCTAGCAGTTTTAAAATCAGAATAAGCGTTCTAGGAAAACATATTCAAAACACTAATATTTTCGTAAACGCCAAAATTAACTACTTTGATTAAGCTAATATATCGGTTTGCAGTTGAGTCTAATACAGACCTAACCCCTAATCCTAAACCTTGTAGCATTGGAGAGTAAAACTCTTAACTCCTAACTCCTACACTCCAAACTCCAAACCCAAACTCCTAATTTCTAACTCCCCACTCTCATTGCCTGGGTTGGTATCCATACAGTAAAAATTGAGCCGATACTTACAGTTGATTCTACTTCAATTCGACCTCGATGAAGTTCCACGAGTTGTTTAGTTAAAGCCAATCCCAACCCAGTGCCTTCGTAGCGGCGGCGATAAGGTGTATCGAGTTGCTGAAATTTCTCAAACAGTAATGGTAATTGTTCTTCAGGAATGCCAATTCCGGTATCTTCTACTTGAAAAATAGCGGTATTATCTTCCACCCAAAGACGTAAAGTAACACTGCCAGTTTCAGGGGTAAATTTAATCGCATTAGTTAACAGATTCCAGAGGATTTGTTCTACTCGTTTGGCATCGCCGATAAAGCGATCGCACTTGGGATCGATTTGCAAATCAAGTATGAGATTAATTTGTTCACTCGCCGCTTTTTTTTGCAGCGAATTTACAGCATTTTCGGCAACATTTACTAAAGAAAATTCCGAAATATTTAAAGCTGTCTTACCAGCCTCAATTTGCGATAAATCGAGGATGTCATTAATCATTTCTAATAAATGTTCTCCACTGTCGTGGATGGTTTGCAGATAACCGCGTTGTCGTTGGCTCAATTCACCCAAAGGCCAGCGTAATAACGTCGAAGACATCCCAATCACATAAGTTAAAGGCGTGAGCAATTCATGACTGATTGTAGCGAGAAACTCACTTCTAATCCGACTAGCAGCTTCGGCGGCGAGGAGAGCATCACGCAGAGCCATTGTCCGCTCAATAACTCGTTGTTCGAGATTTTGTTTTTCTTGGGTGAGAGTTTGCATTAACTCAGCTTGGTGAATAGCGATCGCTAATTGTTCTGCGATCGCAACCAGCAAGCTTTTTTCGCTATCATTCCACTGGTATGGGCGATCGCACTGATGAGCAATCAGCAATCCCCACAGTTTCTCCTCAAACATTATCGGTGCAGCGAACTTAGCCCTAACTTGGCATTCTCTTAAAAAATTCAACAAACATTCTTCTAGGACATAAGTTTTTTCGACATCATCCACAGCTAAGGTAAAACCTTGCTGATACTTCTCCCAACACTGAGAGGTTCGGATAAAGCAATTTTTTTCCGTGTAATTCAACACCGATGTAATCGCATCTGTAGCACGAGCTTCATAGACAATATAACCTCCATACTTTTGGCAGTCTCCTAGTAAAGATTGATTATTTGTTGATATAAAACGCGAGTGTCGATTGTTGTTTTCTTGTAGATAAAAATAGATTTCGGCAGATTCACTAACCGATTCTTCCATGTCTGTTGTCAGTGCCGTTTCATTGAAGGGAATAGTATCAGACAGGTATGGTTGAGTATTTACTTGAGAAGCTGCAAATTTATAAATTACTAATCTGTCTAATTCTAGAAATTCACGCACCTGTGTAATTGCCGTTGCCATAATGACCGGCAAATCCAGGCTTTTACGGATCTGTGTTGTTACATGATTTAACAACCGCTCTTGGGAAATTTGTTTTTTTAAAGCATCTTCCACTGGCTGACAGATATAAACTGCTGGCCCAATTGGGCTGGGAGATGCTATTATTTCTTGGTTTGGCTGAGTTAGGAGATATTCTAATAACAACAGCGTAAATTGACTTTGGAGCGTGGCATCATTGGGTTTAATAATTTGCTGATAACGTTCGAGATTTTGGTGAGTATAAGAATCGCACTCAAACAAGTTTCTCAACTCGTAGACAAAAGAAGCGATCGCCTCCAAATTAAACGTCAACTGTGCATTGATTTCTGAGTAAATTCCTTGCCCCTCTGTTTCCCTGCTTCCTTGCTCAAAGGTTCCTACCAAAAGGACGCTAAATTGCTCAGAAACCACTAATGTAAACCTTTGCCTTTGCCACTCCACAGGTATGTAAATCCGCGCCAGCGTAGCTTCTGTCAGTATCAAAACGGCACTTCCCACCGTTTGAGCCATTTGTTCTAACAACTCCCCAAGCTGATTAAATACAACAATAGGCAAGGTTCGAGAAAAGCTCAAATCAGGAGAACTAAGCATTTTCAATCATTTTGGTAAGAGAGGACACAATCCAGGGAAAAAAGTTTGTTTTGATTATGTACTAACCAATAACTTAAAACGGTAACACAGGATTATGCATCGTATAAGTAGCACATCGGGTGGATGGAATCAGTCAGAAGGTATAATTTTTTTAGAACAAACTCCCGCCCCTTTCGTCTTGATCACGGCTGCTGATACTGACATTCAAACCTTGGCAGCTGCGGTGACAAAATTACCTACAAGCTTTCCGGCATTAAGAGTCGCCAACCTGTTGCAGTTGCAGCAACAATTAAGCATAGATACTTATGGCGAGCAAGTTTTGGAACTTGCCCAAGTAATTATTTTGCGCTTATTAGGAGGACGTTCTTACTGGGGTTATGGCTTAGAAGTAGTGCAAGAAATTGTGCAACGTAATGGTAGAACCCTCATTGTAATGCCAGGGGATGACGCTTTCGATCCCGATTTGATCTCCCAGTCTACCGTGCCCTTGGGTATTGTTAACCAGGTATGGCAGTATTTTAGCGAAGGCGGCGTGGAAAATTTCGTTAATGCTCTACAATTCATCTCCGATAGTTGCTTATTAACTGCATATAATCCCCCATCACCTCAACCGATTCCGCGCGTGGGATTGTATGAGTGGGGAGTGGAGGAGCAGGGGAGCAGGGGAGAGTTAGAACTCCGTTCATCCACCTTTGAACCGGATGAATCCACCTCAGAACTCCGTTTATCCACCTTTGAACTGGATGAATCCACCTCAGATACTCGTTCATCCACCTTTGAACTGGATGAATCCACCTCAGATACTCGTTCATCCACCTTTGAA
>NZ_JAVRCK010000040.1:0-20592 GCF_034530815.1 Nostoc sp. DedSLP03 | reverse complement strand
CTGGATGAATCCACCTCAGAACTCCGTTCATCCACCTTTGAACCGGATGAATCCACCTCAGATACTCGTTCATCCACCTTGGAACTGGATGAATCCACCTTGTCTCCTTGTCCCCTTGTCTCCTTGTCCCCCAGTCCCCAATCCTCAATCCCCAAAGTCGGCATCCTTTTCTACCGCGCTCATTATTTAGCGGGGAATACTAAAGTAATTGATGCTTTATGCGAAGCTTTGGTACAGAAAAATTTACAACCAGTGCCAGTATTTGTTTCTTCATTGCGCGAACCAGATGTGCAAGTTGAGTTGAGTGAATTTTTCCAACCCAAAGAAGCCGAATCAATCGCTGTGCTGCTAAATACTACCAGTTTTTCTCTAGCACGCTTGGAAAGCGAAACACCCCAAACCGAACTTTGGCAAAAATTAAATGTGCCTGTGTTGCAGGTAATCCTCAGTGGCGGATCGATTGAGCAATGGGAGTCACAGTTTCAAGGGCTTTCTCCCCGCGATATTGGGATGAATGTGGCGCTACCAGAAGTAGATGGGCGAATTATTACTCGTGCTGTGTCTTTTAAAGCCTTGCAAACTCGTAATCCCCATTTAGAGACAGATGTGGTAATTTATGAACCAGTGAGCGATCGCATTGAGTTCGTTGCTAAACTAGCAGCAAATTGGGCGCGTCTACGTTCCAAACCACCCCAAGAACGTCGAATTGCTTTAATTCTGGCAAACTACCCCAACCGCAATGGCCGCCTCGCCAATGGTGTGGGACTCGACACCCCAGCAAGTTGTGTAGAAATACTGCAAGCTTTACGTCAAGCTGGATATGAAGTAGAAAATCCACCTGCTCAAGGAGACGAGTTGATTCAACGGTTGACAGATGGTGTAACCAACGATCCCGAAGGTAGAGAATCGCTTCCAGTACACCAAAGTGTTTCTTGGGAAGAATATCAAGAATATTTCGCTTCATTACCGCCAGCAGTGCAGCAAGGTATTACTGAACGGTGGGGAAATTTAGAGCAGGAAAGCAATCAAGAATTATTCCCCCCTGCCCCCCGGTCACTGAACGCAGCCGAAGTGTGCCCCTCTGCTTCTTTCCCCGTTCCCGGAATTCAACTCGGCAACATCTTCGTGGGAATTCAGCCAGCAAGGGGTTATGATAATGACCCCAGCTTGAATTATCATGCGCCGGATTTAGAACCAACCCATGCTTATTTAGCTTTCTATTATTGGGTTAGAGAAACTTTTGGTGCTGATGCTGTAGTTCATGTAGGGAAACACGGAAATCTAGAATGGCTACCGGGTAAAAGTGTGGCTTTATCGAGTAATTGTTATCCAGAAGTAGCCTTTGGCGCACTTCCCCACCTGTACCCGTTTATCGTCAACGATCCTGGTGAAGGTTCCCAAGCCAAACGTCGCGCTCAAGCGGTGATTATAGATCATCTCACGCCGCCAATGACTCGCGCGGAACTCTACGGTTCTTTGCAACAGCTAGAAAACTTAATTGATGAGTATTATGAAGCCGACAGTTTAGATCCTTCGCGTTTGCCAGTAATTCGCGATCGCATCCACGAACTGGTAATCAAAGAAAATTTACACCAGGATTTGGGGATTCAAAACGAAGAAATTTTGAATTTTGAATTTTTAATTTTGAATTCCATAGGTGGCTATCTGTGTGAATTAAAAGAAGCCCAAATCCGCGATGGCTTGCACATTTTTGGGCAATGTCCCCAAGGACGACAATTAAGGGATTTAATAGTAGCGATCGCTCGCATCCCCAATCGCCATTCTTCAGGTATTACCCGTGCCATAGCTCAAGATTGGGGTTTAGACTTCGATCCCCTCACAGCCGATTTGTCAATGACTAGTGGTGAATACTCAATAGTCAATGGCACAGAATGCCACACCCTCGGCGATATCGTCGAAGTCCTAGAAGAACACGCCGCCCTTCTAGTAGAACAACTCATAACTCCTAACTCCTCACTCCTAACTCCTAACTCCCCACTCAGCACTACCCTTAACTGGATACGCGATCGCCTCCTTCCCGCCTTACAACAAACTCACGAAGAAATCACCCATTTATTACACGGACTCGATGGCGGATATGTCCCCAGCGCTGCATCTGGCGCACCCACACGCGGCCGCCCGGAAGTTCTCCCAACAGGGAAAAACTTTTATTCTGTCGATATTCGCGCCATTCCCACAGAGACAGCTTGGGATATCGGGAGAAAAGCCGCTGAAAATCTCGTAGAATATTACACTCAAGAACATGGCGAGTATCCCAAAACACTAGGTTTATCATTGTGGGGAACAGCCACCATGAGAACAGGCGGTGATGATATAGCCGAAGCCTTAGCTTTACTCGGAGTCCAGCCAGTCTGGGATGGTGCAGCACGTCGAGTAGTAGATTTTGAAATTTTGCCCCTAGCGATTTTGGGGCGTCCCCGTGTAGATGTCACCTTGCGAATATCGGGATTCTTCCGCGATGCTTTTCCCAACTTGATTGATTTATTCGCTCAAGCAGTATCAGCAGTAGCAGATTTAAATGAACCGCCAGAACAAAATCCCGTAGCAGATGCAGTTCGCCAAGAGACTGAATTGTGGACAAGCCAGGGATTAACTATACAAGAAGCCGTGGTGCGATCGCGCTATCGCATCTTTGGTTCTCGCCCAGGTGCTTACGGCGCCGGACTCCAAGGTTTAATCGAATCACAAAACTGGACAGATGACGAAGATTTAGCCCGCGCCTACATTAACTGGAGTTCTTACGCTTATTCTTCGGAAAACTTGGCAGGGGAGCAGGGGAGCAGGGGAGCAGGGGAGCAGGGGAGCAGAGGGGCAGAAATTCTTCCTAATTCCCAATGCCCAATGCCCAATACCGAAGCCTTCGAGCAACGCTTGTCTCAAATGCAAATAGTCCTGCACAATCAAGATAACCGCGAACACGATCTACTCGATTCTGATGATTATTACCAATTTCAGGGTGGCTTAACGGCAGCCGTGCGTTCTCTACAGGGAAAAAATCCCCAAACTTATTTTGGAGATAATTCTATACCCGCCCAACCACGCGTTCGTCAACTGAAAGCAGAAATTGCACGAGTGTATCGTTCTCGCGTAGTTAATCCCAAGTGGATTGCAGGAGTAATGCGCCACGGATACAAAGGAGCCTTTGAAATGGCGGCGACAGTAGATTATCTATTCGCCTACGATGCAACCGCAAAATGTGTCGAAGATTACATGTATCAAGGCATAGTAGATGCTTATTTACTCGATCCAGTTGTTGTAGAATTTATTCAGCAAAAGAACCCTTACGCACTGCGTGATATTGCTGAAAAATTATTAGAGGCACACAAGCGCAATTTATGGGAGGATGTAAATATAGGAACATTAGAAGCTTTGAGGAACCTAATACATCAAGCTGAAGCAGTTATCGAAGAAAAATCAATGGTGTAGGAAACAAATATGGAGAATCTTGCGTATTTGCACCTAGCTTTCGCCTACGAAGACAGCACACCCAGTGAATTGGTCTCCCTCAGTTCCTTGTTTAAGGACGCAGCTGCACCAGACTGGAAAAGGCTTTCAGGTAGGGCTTGGAAGTATATGTTGCCCCTTGCTCTGTCTTTATCTATTCTTGGCGCTGTTAGCAGCGTCATGGCACTAGAAAAAGGCGATCGAGGCCCTTCTGTCAGAAATCTACAACAAGAATTGCGAACAGCAGGTTTTTACCAATCTTCTGTTACCCAAGTATATGACGCACCCACCCAAGAAGCTGTGCGGCGCTTCCAAAAGGCTGCTGGTTTACCAGTGGACGGCATTGTTGGAGCAAGCACCCTGCAAAAATTAGAAAATTGGCAAGCGAAAAAGCCCACAACTAGGGCTACACAAGCTAAGAGAACCACTGCTGTAAGCGCACAAGCCAAAAAGCCCAGTACTACTAATTCAGCCAACAGTAAACGCCGCAATCCCAACTACCTTGCTAAAGGAGATGAAGGTGAAGATGTCAGAGCTTTGCAAGAACGGTTAAGAATCGCAGGCTTTTATTACGGAAACGCTACAGGCATATTTGGCCCAATTACCGAAGAATCTGTCAAGCGGTTCCAAGATTCTTACAAATTAAGCGTTGATGGAATTGCGGGCCCAGCAACATTAAGTAAATTGCCGGGAGTTGGCATCGGTGATGGAGAAGAGGCTCCCTCAAAGGTAGTTAATCGAGACAAACTTCGTGTAGGCGATCGCGGTGAGCCAGTTAGAATTGTTCAAGAACAATTGATCCAAGCAGGATATTTAGAGGGAGAGCCAAATGGCTACTATGGCCCTTACACTGCTGATGCTGTAAAGAGATTTCAGGCAGCTAATTTCTTAGCAGCAAGTGGTGTTGCTGGCCCAACTACGCGAGCTAAGTTATATAGCTCAGTTAATACTACTAGCAAAAGCGAATTTAATACCTTAGAAATTCAAACCCGACTCCGGGAACGGGGTTTTTATAAAGGCAAGCTCAATGGTGTGATGGCAGATGACACCAAAAAAGCGATTAAACAAGCCCAAGAATTCTACGGGATTAGTCTTAAGGATCTTAAGAGCGGACGCTTTTAACATCCGCTTTGGTGTCGTTAGTATCAGTTCCCAACTGGTTGCTTGCCTCCAGTAACAGCAAATTACGAACTGCTCAGATTCCATTTATTTGGTTAATTTGAGTAGTTTCGTCTTATTTATCCACCCAAGTGCTAAAGCGGCATCAGCGCCCGTTGGCACTTGGGACACACTGCATGGATGGTCATTTGACAATCTAAAAGGTGAAAACCTTCTTTTTGAGCGGTTTTTGACCCAATTTTTAAAATTGAATCATTTTTAAACTCAATAGTTGAGTTGCATCGAACACAAATTAAGTGATGGTGATGGTGGGGATAGGGCTGGTTGATCTCATAATGCTTATGTCCCTCGCCCAATTCTAATTCCCGTAAAATTCCCATCCTTGCCATCAACTTCAAAGTCCGATAAATAGTTGACAGACTGATCCCTTCACCATCAGTTTCGAGTCGATGATAAAGATCCTCCGCACTCAGATGTTCGCCTTGCGGAAGTTCTTGAAAAATGTGTAAAATTGTTTCGCGCTGGGGAGTTAAACGCCAGCCTCGTTCGTTCAGTTCTGCCTTGAGTGAAGTAGTTGTGTAGACAGTCATACTAATAGTTCTCAACAAAGCTTGTTAGTTGAGAATATAACAAATCTTGGGAGCAATTTGCAACAATCATTGCCTATTGAGAATTCTTACTAAATATTTAAGAACAATTCATCAAATCTTGAGCAAAATTCAAGTAATTAGCTGTAGTGCATTGAATTTGCATACAGCTAATAGTTAGGATACTTGTAACGATTGCATCCCTTGACTTTGAATTTCGCATAAGTTAAATTTGAATTCTTAGTTGCTCCCACCTTCAAGATATCTGAGCAAAGATTGGGGACAACTTTTATACAGTTTAATGCTAATTATTTGCTGTAAGCCGATAAAAGGCTTTTGACCTGGGAATAAAATCACCCTTTTGTCCCTAGTCATTTGTCAAGTGTAATTTTCTAATGACAAATGACTAATGACAAATGACTAACTCAGAGACTCCAAATAGTCGCGGATGAGGTTGCGGCGCTTGGGTTGACGTAGCTTTTGCAAAGCCTTAGATTCAATTTGGCGGACTCGTTCGCGCGATAAGTCAAGAGCGCGGCCAATTTCTGCTAAAGAATAAGGATGACCATCTGCCAAACCAAACCGCATCAGAATTACATCGCGCTCCCGACTAGTCAAATCTGATAGAAGATGATGCAAATCTCTTTGTAAAGATTCTCGCATTAACATCTCTTCTGGAGTTACACTGTCAGTTTCGAGTAATTCGCCTAACTCAGTGTCTTTATCTTTTCCTACTTTGGTTTCCAAAGAAACGGAGCGAGGAACGCGCAACAAAACTTCTCGGACTTGGGTCGGTGTCATCTCTAACTCAGTTGCTAAATCTTCCAGAGTTGGGGTGCGACCTTTTTCTTGAGCAATTTTGCGTTGAGCTTTTTTGATTTTGTTCAACTTTTCGGTAATATGAACCGGTAGGCGGATCGTGCGACTAGAAGTAGCGATCGCCCGTGTAATACCCTGACGAATCCACCAGTAAGCATAGGTACTGAAGCGATAACCCTTAGTTGGGTCAAATTTTTCTACAGCCCGCTCCAAACCTAATGTACCTTCTTGGACTAAATCTAACAATTCCAAACCACGATTTTGATACTTCTTAGCAACAGACACAACCAAGCGAAGATTCGCCTTAATCATGTGTTCTTTTGCTTGGAGTCCTTGGGATTGGACTTGCTCTAACTCTTCTACAGTCAACTTAGCGATTTCAGCCCAGCGACGTTTACCATTTGCCAAAATAGGTCTGAGATCGGATAAAATTATGTCAGCAGTGGCAGCCCATCTTTCCAAAGACGGGCGATGTCCTAGTTCCGAGGTTAGACGTTCTTGAACTTCAACTAACCTTAGATAGGGTGTAATCACTTCATCCCCTTGCTTTGCGGCGTTAGCAAGTACTATCCGCATCCGCAAGTAGCGTTGGACTTTTTGAGCTTCTGAAACCTCTTCATCGCGCCCTAACAAGCGAACCCGACCAATTTCTTGAAGATATAGACGTACTAGGTCTGTACTCCGACGGTTGGTGCTAGCAGCAAAGTTAGCATTGTCAACAGAAGCCAGTTCTAGCTCCTGTAGGTCATCTACCGATAACTCACTGTCATCAACCGTGAGATCCGAGTCCAAAGCCTGGCTAGACTTTTTGGTGTTGTAGGGGGCGTCTGCATAAAAAGATGTTGCTGGCATAAAGATCGTCTCAATGGCTCCAGGTAACAATAGATTTCGGTCAGCTTAGATTTCGGTCAGCTATTCAACTGTTGCTATTGTTCCCGCGATTAACGATGAACTAACATAGTTGAACGTTCCCTTACAATTTTTTTTAGAAATTAACTGTAAGGGTTTTATTAGATACAGAATTACTGAACTTAATCGGCTGCTAAACTTTTGATTAAACCAATAGCTATTTAAATCCACAGCTAGGTTTGCAATATTTGAACTACTTAGTTAATATTTCAACCTTGATGGTTTTTTGATAGTAACTTTTGTAACACAGTATAAACATCCTTCAGTGAATGTCATCTTTATAATTGGCATAGTCACATTTACATGGGTGCAAAAGTAATATCCTGACGATTTAGCAATTTTTTCTCAGGATTATTCAGGTATAAGTAGAACTAATAGATATTGGGAAAGTGATTAGCATTAACGGCGAAAATTCTCTCGACACGGGGATAGAAGATGCGGATAAATTACCAAACACCCTCTTTGTGTACCTACGTCGTTTTGCATGTCAGTCTGAAAGTGCCAACTTCAACTTGACAGACTACTAATTAGTAGTCCATCAAGCTAAGGAAAGCTTGTTATGTAGTAAGCACTGAAATGCTTGATATAAGGACTAAAGTCCTTACTACTAACTTATTTAGCTATCAAGTTGATTTGACAGACCACTAACTAGTAGTTGTACTCTGGCTTGATATCTCGCAACATCAGTTCATCAAGTGCTTGTCCGGGTGTGATTTCGCCTTGAAGTAACCGATAAACTTGCTCGGTAATTGGGACTGCGATGTTTTGTTGGTTGGCTCGTTGCATCAAAACTCGGCAAGTGTTTACTCCTTCAGCAGTTCCTTGTAAATTTGCGAGAGTTTCTGTAAGTGACTTACCACCAGCTAACTGATAGCCGACTTGGTAATTGCGACTTAAAGGACTATTGCACGTTGCTAACAAATCTCCTAGACCCGATAAACCATAAAATGTTTCCGTCTTAGCGCCCCAGTTGTTGCCGATACGAACCATTTCTGTCAGTCCACGGGTAACTAAAGCAGCTTTGGCATTGGTTCCCAGTTGTAAACCATCGCATACACCAGCTGCGATCGCAATCACATTTTTCAGTGTTCCCCCCAGTTCCACGCCCAAGGGATCGGGATTCGTATATACCCGAAAACGATGAGAAGAAAATACTAACTGCACTACTTCCGCAGCCGTGGGAATATTACTGGCTACCACGCTGGCTGCTGGTAATTCCATTTGAATTTCTTTTGATAAATTAGGCCCAGATAAAACAACTACTGGATGGTTAGGGAATATTGTTTGCCAAATTTGTGAAGGCGTGCAGGTGGTTTGGGGATCTAAGCCTTTTGTCGCCGTCACAAAAATTGTCTCTGGAGAAAGGGGGAAAGACTCAACTTGGGAAGCAACATCTCTCACACCAATCATTGAGATAGCGGACAGCACTATTTGGACATCTTTTAAAACTGCTTCGAGAGTTTGGGAACCTTGACGCGACCACACGCGCACCTGATGACCATTTGCAGCAGCGAGATTTGCTAGAGATGCACCCCAAGCACCCGCACCCAGAATTGCAACAGAAAGTTGTGTGTTGGAGTACATCCGCTCACTCATAACTCCTAATTCCTAACTCCTAACTTTTGAGCGTGGGTAGCGTTCCATCAACTCCCTGACTTGTTCTGCATGATAAGAGCTTCTTGTCAATGGCGAAGAAACAACTTGTAAAAATCCGATTTCTTCGCCGAATGCCTTCCAGTCAGCAAATTGTTCTGGATTAACAAATTCGTTTACCTGCAAGTGTTTTTGACTGGGTTGGAGATATTGCCCAATGGTCAAAATGTCGCAATCCACGGTTCGTAAGTCTTGCATGACTTGGCGAATTTCGGCATCAGTTTCACCGAGTCCAACCATGATCCCGGATTTAGTGTATGTGCTAGGAGAAAGTTTGCGAGTGCGCTGCAATAATTCTAATGTGCGATCGTAGTTTCCTTGGGGACGCACCCGGCGATATAGGCGTGGAACCGTTTCGGTATTGTGGTTTAATACCTCTGGCGCAGCTTGTAGAATCGACTCCAAAGCATTCCAATTACCGCATAAGTCAGGAATTAGCACCTCAATTGTGGTGTTGGGTGAAACAGAGTTAACTGCATCAATACACGCTATAAACTGAGATGCACCACCATCAAGCAAGTCATCTCGGTTTACAGAAGTGATGACTACATGATTAAGGTTCAGGCGGCGAACAGCTTGGGCCAGTCGTGTAGGTTCTGTGGGGTCTAGTGGTTTGGGTTTTTTCTCAAAATCAATATCGCAGTAGGGACAAGCGCGCGTACAAGCGGGCCCCATAATCAAAAACGTGGCAGTCCCAACGTTGAAGCATTCACCAATATTCGGACAGGACGCTTCCTCGCAAACTGTATTGAGGGCTAAATCCCGCAAAATTTCTTTAACGTTACCGATGCGCTCACGTCCAGGTGCTTTCACCCGCAACCAGTCTGGTTTTACAGTCACAATCCGCTTTTACCACTAGAGTTATACAAATTTAATCCTAGCAAGCAAAGTCTTTGATGAAGCGATCGTATCTATATAGATGTAATTCTGCTATTTAGTGCAGGTTGTGATATTCTTAATTTACAATGCCATTTTTATGGCGGGATGTGGCGCAGCTTGGTAGCGCACTTCGTTCGGGACGAAGGGGCCGCTGGTTCGAATCCAGTCATCCCGATTTATTTGTAGAACGACAAATTATTTGTCAAATGCTCTTCTATTAACTTAAATATAGCTGACTTTCTTTGAGTCTAACTTTCTTTGAGTCTAAACAGTACCGCACGAAGTCGTGTACTTAAAGGTTGCAATCCCTAATAGGGATTTTAGTTGATTGCGATCATTCAAGTAGCGGGTGATTTTGCTGCTGTGTGGGTTTCAATCCCTAATAGGGATTTTAGTTGATTGCAATGTACGCTCAGAGGTTTCCATCCTGCCATCAACGCAGTTTCAATCCCTAATAGGGATTTTAGTTGATTGCGATTTGATAGAATAGCGATCGCCCCTCTCAAGGAACTCGTTTCAATCCCTAATAGGGATTTTAGTTGATTGCGATTTTAGCTAGTGATGCCTATTTCAATAAGCACACACTACCAGTTTCAATCCCTAATAGGGATTTTAGTTGATTGCGATAATGCCATGTCTCTTACCTTTTGCTCTTTTTTAGTTTCAATCCCTAATAGGGATTTTAGTTGATTGCGATCCGCATTTGATGGTGAAGTTGTAGTCAAAAGAAAGTTTCAATCCCTAATAGGGATTTTAGTTGATTGCGATAAGCGCAGAGAGTCCATCTCAGCCTTGATACGCTTGTTTCAATCCCTAATAGGGATTTTAGTTGATTGCGATTTGAAGCTTTATTAATACCTGAATCAGTAGTATGTCTTGTTTCAATCCCTAATAGGGATTTTAGTTGATTGCGATCCGATGCTGCGGGCACAGTGCCCGCAGATGTTCAGTTTCAATCCCTAATAGGGATTTTAGTTGATTGCGATTCTTTCGCGTCGTAGTCTCCCTTGGTTTTCCGGTTTCAATCCCTAATAGGGATTTTAGTTGATTGCGATGTACCGTCCTTCTTTCCCCAACGTTAGCATCTCAAGTTTCAATCCCTAATAGGGATTTTAGTTGATTGCGATGAAATCCCCCGATTCTCCATCACCCCCGCGGTCGGTTTCAATCCCTAATAGGGATTTTAGTTGATTGCGATACCCTTATCCTTTGTTGAAGCGATCGCAACATCTCGTTTCAATCCCTAATAGGGATTTTAGTTGATTGCGATTAATAATTGGGGGAGGGATGGCGTGGGCCACAAGGGTTTCAATCCCTAATAGGGATTTTAGTTGATTGCGATAAGAATACCCCACCTGGTGGACCGTTCTGGAACGTTTCAATCCCTAATAGGGATTTTAGTTGATTGCGATCGCAGGCGTCTGAAAGCCCTGTGTTATTTGGTTTTCAAGGTTCAACAGCGCGAATGCGAAAATCATAACATAAGGACTGGGAATTGTGCTAACTGTAAATAGCTGAAAGTCAGTTTATACGAGGTGCGCGGATGGTTTCAAGATGCTAAAGCTCTCAAATTCTTGCAGATCAAGCAATCTAGCCATTTTTGTACTAACCCCTTCATCAACACCTACCCATTCGCGCACTTAGCAAAAAAACTAGTCTAATTACTTAAAAGTTTTCCTTAACAGCTAACATCTGTAAAATCTTTTCTACACGATCCAACTCTCCAACGATTCGCCGAATTGGATGAGGCCAAACCTTGACAAGGGTAGGAGTTGCAGAAACCTGATTTAGTTCTGCTTGTTCTGGATGAGTTAAAACATCAATCACCTTCAGAGTATAAGGGTGTTTGAGCGATCGCTCTAACAATTCGTGTAAATTTTGCAGAATGCGTTCAGTAGAACTGCTATGTCCGGCAACAAATAAGCGGAGAACATAGCCTTGGGTAATAGCTTCTTTTTTTTGTACTATTACTGGTTGGTGATATTTTGGCACAGGTTCAGAAAGGTCTAGACGGACAATTAAATCGTGATCCTCCCAAAGCTGGCCAAATGACGAACGATAGGTTGTTAACACCATGCGATCGCACAATCCCTCTTGCCAAGGAGCTGCTTGCCATACTAATTCTCCCGTGCCAAAAACAGCATTTAGCAAAGCTTGATGTCTAATTACAGCCGGATAAGCTTCAGCAAAAGTTCGTACTTGTTGAGTACGCGGATCTAACCAATTGTCAAGAGTTGCAGTATAACAAGGCACTAAAAAGTGCGGTGGCTCTGGTAAATCTAGAATTTCTTGCAAAGCCGAGCACAAATGCAAATGCCATCGACCTTGCTTGCTAGGGTCGATGCAGTAAATTAAATCTCCTCCAGGTGTAAATAGCGCAATGCCTTTAAACAACTGGGGTGTAGATAGTTTATTTGTTGTCAAATTATTCACAGAGGTTAGGGAACTAAAAGTAAAAATTCTCTCTTTTACCTTTTACCTTAGCTATAACCTCAACCAGGATTGCAAAAATATTTGCAATTAGGTACTGGAAGAAGAGGGAGCAGAGGAGCAGAGGAGCAGAGGAGACAAGGGGAACAAGTCTCTCTTGTCTCTCCCCTCTTCCTTGTCTACCTTGTCTCTTCTCCATGCCCAATGCCCAATCCTAAACTCGACCTCGGAGAAACTGCGCCATTTCGTTAGGAGTTGGTGACATTTCCAAAGCAGTTTCTTCAGTGATTCGTCCGTCTTGATAGAGATTCAGCAATGACTGATTCATCGTAATCATGCCGTCAAAGCCGGCTTGTTTCATCAGTTCGCCAATTTCATCATACTTACCATCTTTGATCCATTCTTTAATTGCCTCAGTGTTGATCAAGACATCATGGAAAGCAGCTCGCTTACCGTCAGTTGTGCGACACAAACCTTGAGCAATTACTGCCACTAAAGACTCAGAAATCGCCACCCGCATTGCATCTTGTTCATCACCAGAATAGAGGTTGAGAATCCGTTCAATGGTTTTGACCGCGCTATTGGTGTGCAAGGTTCCCATGACTAAGTGACCAGTTTGAGCGGCTTTTAGGGCGGTGTTAACAGTTTCCTTGTCCCGCATTTCCCCTACCAGAATCAAATCTGGGTCTTCCCGCAAAGCTGCCTTCAAAGCGTTGTCAAATTTTCGGGTGTGCATTCCCACTTCCCGCTGTTTGACTAAGGACTTGCGGCTTTGATGGACAAATTCTATCGGATCTTCAATGGTGATGATATGCTTGGCCATCTCCTTATTGATGTAGTCAATCATCGCTGCCATTGTGGTGGACTTACCAGAACCAGTGGGCCCTGTCACCAAAATCAAACCTTTATGGTGATGACAAATATCCCGAAAAATTGGAGGTAATCTCAACTGTTCCATAGTTAAGATTTTTAGCGGAATCAACCGCAACACCATTGCAGGCCCTTTAAGGGAGCCAAAAACATTAATCCGCACGCGAGCAAATTCGTATTGAGTTGCTCCGTCAAATTCTAACGATTCTTCAAAGCGCTGAATTTCTCCCTCAGTCATTACCTCCCGCAACCAACTCATAAAAGTTTCTTTATCTGTTTCTGGATGATCTCCTGATTGAATTTCTCCTCGGCTGCGGAAGCGGGGTGGTTCACCCACACCCAAGTGCAAGTCAGAATATCCCTGATCGTAAGCTTCTCTGATTAACTTTTCTAAAGTTAGTTCTGGACTGCTGTTTTGAGGGCGAACTGAACTAGGTATTGGCGGTGGACTAGCCGGACGATGACCTGCAACAGGCGCATTAGTGCCCCTATCCATTGACATATCGAGTGTTTGTGTCATCTGCCGCTGCGTACTAAAGGTTGGGGTTGGCGGTGGAGGCGGCGGCATTGGTGGTAAATTACGTCCGGCAGCAGAGTTAGAATTTAATTGAGACTGTGATTCTGTCATATATCTTCACATTTGGCAGTTAAAAAGTTGAATTAACGAGAAGTAAAGTCATTTGCTTTGATGACTTTTGGAGAATGCTTGTCTGCAAGCCTTAGCGGTGATAGAAGGCGATTAAAAATCTAGAACCACGGTCAATCTATTTCATTCACCCCAATTGGTATCTTTTATTTCCTAAGATTTTAATACTCAGAATATTTAGATAGATTATTTAACCTATCTAAACTGGTTTAACACACGCAAGTACTTAAAAGACCTCAGCAAACACACAGAGGTTATAAAGTCATATTTAATGCTTTGCTTTTAAAGTAAATATTCTCATGACTTAGATGAGAAATTTATCCCAGGCATGGGCACGAATTGCTAGCAATTAACAGTACAAATACTAGCAGTTCATCTATTCAGGCTGTCTAGGAATTATGAGAAAAACTACTAGTTTTTATAAGAAATGTTAAGTTGAATCGGAGCGATCGCTTGGGGATCGAGGTTTAAAATTCATACCTTTTAGGTTCTATACCTGAAGGTAGATGCAGTAAACAAGTTTTTTTCATAGATAGAAAATAGAGTTTATATCCATAATTACAAAAAATTAACTGTAAACTTTAGTAAATAAATGCTCATTTTCCCAATTAGTTTTTATATACTGAATTTTACTGAAACAATTCAGTTTACTCGCAAAAAAGTGAGATATTACTGAAATTAAAATCTGTTGTGTATTCTGGGAGGAAAAGTCATGGTTTCTGCTCAAAGCTCTAATCAAGGAAAGACCTACTCCTTGTTGATGATTAAAAGCTTTTTAATATGGACTTTTACATTAGCAGTATGTTTGTTGGTTGTGGGTTTTCCACTAGTTGTCTTAATGGCTACGGTCGGATGTCTGTTGTCGATTATCTTGCAATCTGTGATGCCTGTTAGTGCGGTTTTGCTTGTAGCAGGCGCTCTAATAATGTTTAATGTCATGGCAGTTGTATTGGCTGCGGGTGTGCTAACTGTAAAGGGAGTTCATCCTAGTGAAGTTAAATGGTTAAGCTGGCTGCATGGAGAGGCAGACCAAATGCAGGCTACTGTTTACGCTGCTTGCCCTCTAACTTGTGAAATTAAATAGTTATTACAGGTTAATTAGACAAACAGTGCGTCTGCCCGGTTAAGCCGGGTTTTTTCATGGTTTTTATAATGTGAACTTTTAAATAGTTATTACAGGTTAATTAGACAAACAATGCATTTGCCCAGTTAAGCTGGTTTTTTTATATCTTGTGTGATTTATCCATTAATATTTATGGTTTATGTGAGGATTGACCACCGACTATTGACCATAGACCATTGACTATAGACCATTAACTATAGATGGTAAATTACAGATGACTAATGACTAATCAAAAACGCGTTTGCATTATCTTAGGTACTCGCCCGGAAGCAATTAAACTCGCTCCAGTGATTCAGGTTTTCCAAAAGTCTTCAGAATTTCAGTTGCAAGTAATTTTAACTGGACAACATCGGGAGATGGTTGAGCAGGTTATGCAACTGTTTAATATCAAGTCGGATTATAACTTGGAAATTATGCAGGTTCAGCAATCTCTAAATGATATTACCTGCCGTAGTTTACAAGGATTAGAAGCATTATTTAAGACGGAAAAACCAGATTTAGTAATAGTGCAAGGAGATACTACCACTGCTTTTGCCGCAGCTTTGGCAGCTTTTTATCAAAAAATTCCTATTGGTCATGTAGAAGCAGGGTTAAGAACTGATGATATCTTCAATCCTTACCCAGAAGAAGCTAATCGCCGATTGATTTCTCAAATTACTCAGTTGCACTTTGCGCCGACTCCTTGGGCTGTGGAAAATTTGCACCGTTCTGGTGTTTTGGGTGAAATTCACATGACAGGTAACACTGTAATTGATGCATTGTTAAATGTCGCTGCAACTCAAGTAGTTTGCGATGTCCCAGGCTTAGATTGGGATTCATATCGGGTTTTGTTAGCAACAGTTCATCGTCGGGAAAATTGGGGAGAACCTCTATTAGCGATCGCTCAAGCCTTTTTACAAATCTTAGACAAGTTTCCTGATACAGCTTTACTACTACCATTGCACCGCAATCCGACAGTGCGAGTCCCGTTGCAGGAACTTTTAGGGAATCATCCCCGAATTTTCTTGACAGATCCTCTAGATTATGGAGATTTGGTGGGGGCAATTGGGCGATCGCATCTTTTACTCACTGACTCTGGAGGCTTGCAAGAAGAAGCTCCCAGCTTGGGAAAACCAGTACTAGTTTTGAGAGACACTACCGAAAGACCAGAGGCTGTGGTAGCTGGTACAGCCAAACTTGTTGGGACTACAACTGAGAACATTGTTGCAGCTGCTGCTGAATTACTCAGTGACTCAGATGCTTACGAAGCGATGGCAAACGCAATCAATCCCTTTGGGGATGGTCATGCAGCAGAGCGCATTTTGCAGATTGTCCAAAATTACATTCATGGGTAAGCAAGTTCGTAGTAAGGACTTTAGTCCTTATTTCTCAAGCACTAAAGTGCTTACTACAAACCCTCAAAACTAGTTTGACAATATTTACTAAACCACGAGATTTTCCAAGGGTGGCTTCTGGTTAAATACCCAGAGCCGATCGAGTTTCGGGACCTACAACACCATCTACAAGTAGACCTTTGCTTTGCTGAAAGCTTCGGACTCGGCTAACAGTTTCTTGACCGTAAATTCCATCAATTCTAAGATTACCTAAAGCTGTTTGCACATCTCTGACGAGCTGACCTTTTGAACCAGGAGTAAGAATCACCGAACCGCCAACACCGCCAGGTCTAGTCACAGGAGGATTGTTAGGTCTATTACCAATCCATCGCGCAAAAACGTATCTACCTGTAGAAAGTCTGGCAAAACCATTTTCATATCGTTCAATTGCTGGAAGTGTTGCGCCATTTGGTACACAGTCCACATACGAGTAGTTGCTGCTTGGGCCAGTACGAACACGTAAACAACTGCCGTTAGTCTTGACATAGGCAGCGGAACTTACTTGAATTTGGGTTACAACAGCAAACAATACACCGACACCAGCAAAAGTTAACCAGGCCGAAGATTTAAGCAGTTTTTTCCAATTGAATTGAGGTTGAGGAAGATGATATTTAGTGTTTTCAGATGCCTCTTCTTGAGCAATAAACATCTGAGAATAAGCAAGATATTCCATAATGCACTCCTTAATATGAAAAAATGAGTACTTGCAGAGAATTACTTGGTCGTTCTCTGTATTTATTCTTAGTATATTTTATATCACTGGATTTTAAAAGTTTTTTACTGATAGCGAAATTAATCAAAAATAAAATTAATCAAAAGATTGTTGCAAAAATGCGATGTCTACGACGGTTTAGCTCGTCGTAGACATCGCATTTTGAAAATAAATAAAATTTAGTTAAAGCTTTTTTACTTAATGAGTTATCCCTGGTTACATCTAAATATGACAAACGTCTTGTTCGATTCCAACTAAACTAGCAACCATAAAAGTTAACTCGTCTAAGTCTATTGGCTTGCATTGGTATATATCATAACCTGCTAATAATGCACGTTTATGGTCATCCTCGAAAGTAGATGCTGTCAGAGCGATCGCTGGAATCTTTCTACCTCGCTTTGCTTCTAAATTTCTGACCTTCAAGAGTAATGAGTAGCCATCTTCATCGGGTAAGCAAATGTCACTAATTAGGATGTCTGGTTTAAAAGATGACATTCTTTTGAGAGCCTCGTCTGCTGAAGCCGCTGCAATCACTTCTGCTCCTTCTAATTCAAAAAGGAAGGTAAGTAATATTCTTGTATCAGAATCATCATCAACAACGAGCAATCGCAGACCTTGAAAAGACATTGATTGATTAGACATTCTTCTTACCGCCCCATAGCTCAAAGACTTGAAGTAGCGATCGCATCAAGTACTACTTATTTGACGCTATTTGATGCATACTTTACTAAATCTTAAAGGAACCAATTAGCAAGTGTCTGTCCGGTTTCGGACATAGTAACTTAATATTGTTTATTGGGGATGTTTACAACGGTCACTGAGCGCAGCCGAAGTGCGGTCTACGCCTATGCACCTTGGCTGATTCCCTAGCAACCGAGCAAATTCGTTTTGGATAACTTGATAACACTCGCAGCAAGTTGCTTCCAAATCCTCCCGATTCAGGATGTTAATTTGACCACGCTGATAGCGAATCATTCCGGCTCGGCTCAGGGTGCTAGCCGCTACTGTCACACCAGAGCGCCTTACACCCAACATCTGGGCGATAAATTCTTGCGTCAACGGAAATTCTTCTGATTCCAAACGGTCAGAGACTGTGAGCAGCCAACGGGCCAGCCGTTCCTCCAATGAATGAAGACGGTTGCAGGCACATGATTGTGTAAGTTCGGTATATATAGCTCGTACATAGCGCAGCAGCAGCTTTTGAATAGCTCCGCCCCGATTGAACTCGGTTCTCAGAACATCTGCATCCATCTGCATTCCAGCACCCGCAACTTGGACAAACGCTTTTGTGGCTGTTGTGTTGCCTCCTAAAATTACTGGGATACCTACCATGCCTTCATTGCTCACTATCCCAACTTCCACTGTCGAACCATCTTCCATAATAGTGACGATAGAAACCACTGCGTGTTGAGGAAAATAGACGTGAGTGATGGGTTCTCCTGGTTCGTAAATAACTTGCCGAGTCGGAAGCGAAACTAACTTCAGGTGCGGAACAAGGCGCTCATAATCATTGCTTGGCAAAGCCGCGAGTAACTTATTTACTTGCGGCTTAAGAGTGTTTTCGCTCACTGAACATTAAAAGAGAAATTCGATCATAATACTTTAAATTAACAGACTTTTGCCAGTCTGTTCGGTTTCGCACATATAGCTCAAAAAAATTTTTTGGCTCGGTTACTGGGCTTCATGCCCAGTAACCGAGCAAATTCGTATTGGATGACTTGATGACACTCGCAAGAAGTTGCTTCCAAATCCTCTCGGTTCAGGATGCTAATATGACCGCGTTGGTAGCTAATCATTCCGGCTCGGCTGAGGGTGCTAGCCGCTACCGTCACGCCGGAACGACGTACACCTAGCATCTGAGAGATAAATTCTTGCGTGAGCGGAAAATTTTCTGATTCTAAACGGTCAGAGACTGTCAGTAGCCAGCGAGCCAGCCGTTCTTCCAGTGTATGGAAACGGTTACAGGCAGCTCCTTGCGCCAGTTCAGAGTATACAGCTTGTACATAACGCAGCAGTAGCTTTTGAATAGCTCCGCCCCGATTGAACTCGGCTGTCAATATATCTGCATTGATTTGCATAGCAGCGCCCGAAATCTGCACAAGCGCTGTTGTGGTTGTGGTGTTGTCTCCTAAAATTACCAGCATACCTACCATGCCTTCATTGCTCACTATCCCAACTTCCGCCGTTGAGCCATCTTCCATAGTTGTGACTATAGAAACCATTGCCTTATCAGGAAAATAGACGTGTGTAATGGGTTCGGCTGCTCGGTAAAGGATTTGCCCAAGTGGGAGCGAAACTAGCTTTAGATGGGGGACAAGACGTTCATAATCACTGGCTGGCAAAGTTGCCAACAGCTTATTTGGTGGTTGCTGAAAGAAGCTTTTTTCTAATGACATTAGAAGTAACTCTCCTTAAGGTAGGTGACTTTAAGCCAACTCAGGACATAGGGAAAGGATTTAAGGATCTGATCCTAATGTCAAAAGATGTATTCGCTAAAGAAACACAGGGACAATCTAGAGGATGAATGAACAAGTATTTTTCACCACATCAAAGCCTTGGAAACCTAACCCCCCTAGCCCTCCAACACTCACAAGGGAATAGGGGTTTAAAAGCCTCTATGCGCTTGCCTAACGGCAGGCTGACGCCAACGGGGAGAGGAATGGAAGCGGGGTTTATAGTATACTTTACAACTTTTCAAACATCTTCTAAGAAAGCTTAAATCAAAGCACTTGTTTGAGTCTATGCCGTTTGTTACATAGAAGCTTAACAAAAACTATTTTTGCTGTTGATTGGCTGATTGCCCAATAAACGAACAAATTCATTTTCTATAATTTGATAACATTCACAAGAAGTTTTTTCTAAAGCTTCTCGATTCAGGATCTTAATCTGGCCGCGGTGGTAGGTGATGATTCCAGCTTCGCTCAGGATATTAGCTGCTTGGGTGACACCAACGCGACGTACACCCAGCATCTGGGAGATAAATTCTTGCGTAAGTGGAAATTCGTCTGATTCCAGACGGTCAGAAACTGTCAGCAACCAGCGAGCCAGCCGCCTTTCTAGCTTATGAAGACGGTTGCAGGCAGATCCTTGTGCTATCTGAGTGTACATACTTTGCACGTAGCGCAGTAACACGCTTTGAAAGGCAGTACCGCGATTAAACTCGCTTCTAAGTATATCCGCATCCATCTGCATCGCACTGTCTGGAATCTGCACAAATGCTGTTGTGGTTGTGGTATCGTCTCCTAAAATTACTGGGATACCCACCATGCCTTCATTACTTACCAAACCAACTTCCACAGTCGAGCCATCTTCCATAGTAGTGATTATAGAAACCACTGCTTTATTAGGAAAATAGACCTGTGTAATGGGTTCGCCTGGTTCGTAAAGGACTTTCTGAAATGGGAGCGAAACCAGCTTTAGATGCGGGACAAGGCGTTCATAGTCACTAGGTGGCAGAACTGCCAGCAGCTTATTTGCTGGTTGCTCAAGGATATTTTTGTCTAATGACATTGAAATTTTCCTGAATGTAACCGTCTCTAGAAAAGACAACTCACGGCACAAGGAGAAAATCAAGAGTCTAGCCTCAATGTCAAAAGGTGTATTTTCTAAAAAAGTTATAATAAGAAATTGAGGTTTTTATGCTCATGCTTATAATATTACTAAATGAGTTGTTTTTAATCAAAAAAATCTAAATAAATTAACTTAATTACATTTGTAGCATTTGCGATCGCACAATTAAATGAAATTATGTCCGCTAATAATATTGCTATAGACACGAGCATCCTTGGAAGCGATCGCAGCAAAAAATTCCTAATTATACAAGTCATTAAAACCTAAATCTTTTTCATGGCTACAAATGTTTTTAGTCCCAACTAGCCTTGGTATATTTTTATTATCTGAAAAAGAAGATACTTAGAAATCACCAGATTAATATGAATATTTATTAAGACTTAATCCTAGGGCGTGTCATCAATTGAGCCAAATGACAGAAGCAGCCAGATAAATTG
>NZ_JAVRCK010000039.1:0-78761 GCF_034530815.1 Nostoc sp. DedSLP03 | reverse complement strand
TATTCTTTTTCAGCAGTTCTGATTCCAGTTTACCTAATTGATGACACGCCCTAAGTGTTAACTATATTAATTAAATCGGGATGACAGGATTTGAACCTGCGGCATCCTGCTCCCAAAGCAGGCGCGCTACCAAGCTGCGCTACATCCCGTTATACCCATCCGCTTTTTTGGGTTTGGTTTTTATCTCCCCATCAAAGCGATCGCGCTTTCACAAAAGCGTTAATGCAATCATATCACATAACACTGCTCATGCCTAATATATTTATATCTTCTGCAAATACTAGCTAGATTAGATATTTGGGCTGATAAAGGTTAAAGGTTTGTCTGCCGACTTAGTTTTACAAGAAATATTACTTGTGCGTTCGTCGGCTAAACCTTGTCAAACCAAATTTAAATAATAGATTTGTACTACTATACCTGATTTTATTGTGCGAATCGGGTTTTATTTGGATTGAGCATTAGTGAGGATACCAGAACATGCCTTTGATGCCTTCTGGATCGGCCATAAACCCCATAGTTCGGTAGAAATCTACAACATGGGGGTCAGCGAAGAGAGTGACATTACTAATTTCTTCACTCCTAAGTTTTTTGAGAACGTATTTCATCAGCGCCTTCCCCAGTCCTTGACTTTGAAAGTCTGGGTGAACCACTACATCCCAGATAGTGGCATTAAAGGCGTGATCTGAGGTAGCACGGGCAAAACCAATGAGCCGCTTTTGGTTTCCTCTCACTTGCCACATTGAAGCAACGAGAAAACTATGCTCAATAGCTTTTTTTACTTTTCTTAGAGGACGACGCGACCAACCAACTGCATCACAGAGTTCTTCTAGCTCATATAGGTCAATATCTCGTTCCGTACTGAAGACGATCCGAGCCTCCTTTGAAGCAGCTTCGCTAATACTACTGGTGCTAGAGTTGCCCGCAGTTTCTGCTGTATGCTCTTCAAAGAGATTTGTCCTAGTTGTCCCTACAGATTCAGGAGTACTAAACCAAGTTTTCCAAAAACCCATGCCAACGCGGTTCGGGTAGTATAACTGAATTGGTTTCCACTCTTAGGAGTGTTGATTCACTTTTAACATCGCTACCCCCATTTATTACCCTATTACACTCAAAGTTTTTCGGTTGTTTTCGGGATTTGCAATGGTAACAGCCAGTTAGAGCGTGTTTCACACCAATCATTTTCAACTTTAGCATTTTGTTGTAAAGGCTAGGAGAAATTCACCAAAAGGGTAAGAATATAAACAATTCAAAATTCACGCATTCAAAAACCTAATCCTGGCAATTGCTCGTATAGAGCTTAAATGCACGTTAGCTTAGGAGTGTATTGTATACGGGATTTGGGCATAAGGCATTGGACATTGGGTATTGAGAACACTCTTCTCTTATCCCCCTTGTCCTCCTTGTCCCCCTTGTCCTCCTTGTGCCCAGTCCCCAGTCCCCAGTCCCCAGCCCCTAACATCCACCCCCCAGATGACGAAAGCAAGCGAGTTTTACCCTTAACAATGGCTTCTGGTTTAAAATCTTCGACACTGGAACTCCTAAAGCGCTTTAACCGAGCGTTTCCCCAGTTTTATGAGCAATTCGTCAGTAGTGAAATTCAACTGCAAAATTTGCGGCTAGCCTACCGTCTCTATAAAACTAGACGTGCTGTTATCGAACTGAAACCGGAAGGTAGCAAAAGTGCTTTGCATTTTGCTTACCGCAACCAGTCTTTTCTCCTCAGCGATATTTTTGGTGTACTAGCAGCTTATGGGTTGACTATCCACGGTTTAAGTCTATACGGTCAAATCCGTCCGCCAATGTTAGTTTTTATCAAACTGTTGGTATCTCGTGGTAGTAAAGCCTTGACCGAGAAAACCGCAGAAAATGTCTGTCGCGCTATTCGCGAGGCTTTAGGAGGTCGGTTTGAGGTAGAAGAGATGCTGGCAGTAGAATTTAATCTTGACACTGGCTTAGAGCAGGTACAAACTGAGTTTTATGTCGATCCGGTATTTCATCTCCCTGCCCTAGTGATTGAAGCTGATAATCAACCAGGATTATTCTACAAAGTCATGTATGCTATCTGGCAGGAAGACCTTCTGGTAGTCAATGCCAATTTACTGGTTTGGCGCGGACGTACACGGCTAATTCTTTACTTGTTAGGGCCGAATGAAAGTCTCATTCCTGAATATCTGGGTCACAAAATTGCTGAAGGAGTGCGACAGAGGTTGCTGGGTAAATAAAAAAAGTGAGAAGTTATGAGTTATGAGTTAAAAATTCTTCACTCCTAACTTCTAACTCTTTCTACTTTAGTATTTAGTCGCACCCGTCCTTAAGGGTACGATACAAGTATGGCAACTATCGAAATCTTGGGCGTTCCACACGCATACGAGCTAACGGCTCCCACTTCCTGTCCCCATGCTTTAGTATTTATCCACGGTTGGCTCAATAGCCGTGGATATTGGCAACCTGTGATTTCCCGCCTATCAGATGATTTGCAGTGCCTGTCCTATGATTTGCGGGGTTTTGGTGAATCCCAATCCCAAGTAAAAACCGATTTTAGTCGAGCACAAACGTCTTTGAGTATAACGCCCATCTCCAGTAGTATGGCTGACTCATCTTTCGATTCTCTTTATACTCCTGCTGCGTATACTCAAGATTTAGCAGCTCTCCTGAAACAATTGAATATTAGAAGTGCTTGGCTAATTGGTCACTCATTAGGCGGGACGATCGCTCTTTGGGGAGCAGATCAAATGCCTGAGCGTGTTAAGGGAGTTATCTGTATCAACGCTGGCGGTGGTATTTACCTCAAAGAAGCCTTTGAGCAGTTTCGCTCGGCGGGTCAGAAATTTTTGCAAGTCCGTCCGCGCTGGCTGTCCCAAGTGCCTTTGATTGATTTGCTGTTTACTAGAGCTAGTGTGGCTCGTCCTTTAGAGCGCTATTGGGCACGTCAGCGAGTAATAGATTTCGTTGTGGCTGACCCAGAAGCGGCTCTGGGAACTTTGTTGGACTCTACAACTGAAGAAGAAATCAATCGTTTACCTGAGCTAGTATCCCAACTGAAGCAGCCAGTTTATTTTTTGGCTGGCGCGGAAGACAAGGTTATGGAACCCAAGTATGTGCGCCATTTAGCTAGCTTTCACAGGCTTTTTCAATATTGTGGTGACAATGTTTTGGAAATTCCTAATTGCGGACACCTGGCTATGTTAGAACAGCCGGATGCAGTGGCCGATCACATTCGGGCGATAGTCAATAGTTATAGGGTATAGGGGATTGGGGATTGGGGATTGGGTATTGGGGATTGAGCATTGGTAGTTACAAATGACAAATGACTAATGACAAATGACTACTCAACAGGCTGATACAACTTCATCACCTGAGTAAGCCCTAATCTAGATTCAACGCCTAGTGTCAGGGGAGACGTATGACCGCGGGATAGATGGTCAGCGGCGGCACAGCCAATCATGGCGGCGTTATCGGTACAGAATTTTAGAGAGGGAAAGAGGACGCGTAGGTTATGTTTAACGGCGGCGGCTTGGAGATTTTTTCTCAAGCCGCTATTAGCTGCTACACCGCCGCCAATGGCAATTGTGTCTAGACCATAGTCAAGGGCACAAGCGATCGCTCTTTTGGTTAGCGATCGCGCTACCGCATCCTGAAAGCTCGCTGCTATATCTGCCACTGGTACTTGTCCACTATCTTTCTCTAACTGTTGCACTAAACGTAATACAGCCGTTTTTAACCCACTAAAACTCGCATCATAACGATGAAACCCCCCACCAGGTAAAGAAACTTTTCCTTCGGGTAAAGCAAAGGCTTGAGGATTACCCTGCTGTGCCAACTTGTCGATCGCTGGCCCACCGGGATAACCCAGCTTTAACAATCGCGCCACTTTATCAAAGGCTTCACCCGCAGCATCATCACGGGTTTGTCCCAGAGTTTGGTATCTACCACAATCTTTGACATAAATCAAGCTTGTATGTCCGCCTGAAACCAGTAAGCTAAGAAAAGGGGGATTTAAAGTTGATTCGCTCAAGTAAGTTGCACAGATGTGACCTTCGAGGTGATGAACTCCCAAAAATGGCTTGTTGTGTACCATCGCTAGAGTTTTGGCAGCAGTTAATCCCACCAATAGCGCTCCTACGAGTCCAGGCGCACAAGTGGCGGCAATTGCGTCAATTTGTCCCCAATCTAGTTGAGCTTGCTCTAAGGCTTGTGCGATCGCAACATTTATCGTTTCCAAGTGCTGGCGAGACGCTACTTCTGGTACTACCCCGCCATACTGCTGATGGACTGGAATTTGCGAGGCTACGATACTGCTGCAAACTTTACGATTGTTAACAATTGCGACGGCTGTTTCATCACAACTGGTTTCTATTGCTAAAACGGTTGTCATTGAGAGTGCTAAGTGCTGAGTTTTTGAGTTCTGATCCTGAATAGTAGAGAAAAAATCTTGCTTCTTTACTACCCTACAACAACAATTCTTATACTCGGCACTCAGAATTCAGCACTCAGCACTAATTTTGGTTGAGAAGCTTTAACTTTTATTTACTTAAACTTTACTCGGTTCCCACCCAAGAGTATGATGACTTCCTAGTTATGCAAATAAACAACTGTACAAGCCGCTTCGTTTTGTACAAAGAACTTCTTGTTTTGTAATAAAAGGAAACAACTCTATGCGACGATTGTTTGCTTTGATGTTAGCGATTAGTCTTTGGTTCAATTTTGCCCCCCCAGCACAAGCTTTAGGGGCTAATTTGACACCGTGCAAAGACAATCCCGCTTTTCAAGAGCTAGCAGCTAATGCCCGTAATACCACTGCTGACCCCGAATCTGGGAGAAAGCGGTTTGAGCGTTATTCTCAAGAACTGTGTGGTCCTGAAGGCTATCCCCACTTGATTGTTGATGGCCGTCTAGATCATGCTGGTGACTTTTTGATCCCCAGCATTCTGTTTCTATATATTGCTGGTTGGATTGGCTGGGTAGGTCGTACCTATCTGCAAACAATCAAAAAAGACCCGAATACTGAACAAAAAGAAATCCAAATCGATTTTGCTTTGGCACTACCTATTATAGCGTCAGGCTTTACTTGGCCAGTAGCAGCAGTCCAAGAACTCCTTTCTAACAAATTAGCGGCCAAGGATACAGAAATCCCCATTTCTCCACGCTAAATCAGCTTAAATAATTCATTCCTTTTGGAGACTAAATTCATGGCAGACAAAGGCGATCAATCAGCTTATTTGATTAAATTCATTTCCACAGCGCCCGTGGCCGCTACGATATGGCTGTTCATCACAGCAGGGATCTTGATTGAATTCAACCGCTTTTTCCCCGACCTACTTTTCCATCCACTACCATAAGTGTCTAATGGGATTTAGGACTGTTGAATCAATGTCTTGTTTTTTGCTTAATATTGTGTAGTTGATTTTTTCAGCTTAGTTAGGCAGAATTATCACTAAAATAGCCGGCAAAAATAGTTTTTTGAAACTCGTGATACTGTTTACAGATCGCGAGTTTCACGGTTTTAAAATCAGCTAAATTAATTTTTCTAAACTTCCTAAACAAAATGCTTCTTGAGCGACAATTATTATTAATATAAAAATGCCACCATTTTAATTTAGAGGCGAACATAAAATATGGCACAAGCAGTAGATGCATCAAAGAATCTTCCCAGCGATCCTAGAAATCGGGAAGTTGTTTTTCCCGCATTTGGCGATCCACAGATAGGCAACTTAGAAACCCCGGTTAATTCTTCTCCTTTGATCAAGGGGTTTATTAATAATTTACCTGCCTATCGCCCAGGTTTGGCTCCTGCTAGACGCGGTTTGGAAGTTGGTATGGCTCATGGTTACTGGCTATTTGGCCCCTTTGCCAAATTAGGCCCACTGCGGGACACAGATAATGCTAACTTAGCTGGGTTACTATCAGCCATTGGTTTGGTTGTAGTTCTCACAGGCGCTCTATCGCTGTATGCAAATAGCAATCCACCCAAAGCACTTCCTAGTGTTACCGTACCCAAGCCTCCAGCAGATGCTTTTAACTCTAAAGAAAGCTGGAACAACTTCGGCAGTTCTTTCTTGATTGGTGGTATTGGTGGTGCAGTAGTTGCTTACTTTTTGACCAGTAATTTGGCACTAATTCAAGGTCTATTTGGTTAATTACTGGGAGTTAGCAGTAGAGACGCGACGCCCGTCGCTACAACGGGGAGGCAGCGGGGTCTTGGGGGTTCCCCCCATGAGCGACTGCCGTGGGAACCCCCGCAACGCGCTGGCTCATTAATCGCGTCTATACAGGAGTTAAGAATTAGGAGTTTAAATTCATAACTTCTAACTCTTAACTCCTAATTTATTTAAACAAAACTCCTTCAATATCATTTAAAGCAGTTTCAAAATCGTCATTAACGATTTGAATATCAAATTCATCTGCGGCTTGAATTTCTTCTTGGGCGCGAAGCAGACGACGGGCGATCGCTTCTTCAGAATCTTGGGCACGAGAGCGTATTCGTTTCTCTAATTCATCAAAGGAAGGCGGTAAAATAAAAATGCTGAGGGCACTGGGGAAGGAAGCACGAATTTGTCTTGCCCCTTCTAGTTCAATTTCCAGCACCACCAACTTACCAGAATGAATTTGGTTAAGTACTGCTTCACGGGGTGTGCCGTAATAGTTACCAGCAAATTCTGCCCATTCTAAAAATTCACCTTCAGCAACTAATTGTTCAAACTTACTGCGACTGATGAAGTAATAACTTTTGCCATCGATTTCGCCTGGACGGGGAGAACGAGTTGTCACCGATACGGAATAATAAAGTTCTGGATGACGCTCTAGGAGCGATCGCATTAAAGTGCCTTTACCGACCCCACTGGGGCCAGTTAAAACAATTAACTTGCCTAAATGTAAGCATTCTTCGGTAGTCGCACTACTCTGGATCGGTAAAACTGGCATCATCCCTTCAACCTGTGAATCAATCAATACATATTATTCATTAGTCTCGTATTCCTGGTCTAGTCCACTGGTGACTAAGGAATTTGTAGCAAGAGTAACAGATAAATTTGTCTAATTCACATGGTACTACTGATACGGTGCAAAGAGGAGTAGGAAAAACCCCCTGCTAGTCAATTATCTACAGTTTGATGCTCGCGAGAAATCACAAAGCGATTCGCTACCGTTTCCGGCTGAATCGCTGACAGAATTACGTGGCTGGAATCGGTGATAATTACAGCCCTAGTCCTACGACCGTAAGTTGCATCAATCAGTTGACCTCTGTCTCGTGCATCGGTAATAATCCGCTTAATTGGGGCAGACTCTGGACTGACAATGGCAACTACTCGATTGGCAGAGACGATGTTACCAAACCCGATGTTAATTAACTGAATGTCCATAAAAAACTGACGCTAAAGGCGGTTTGATAAAGCTTGAAATAAACTTCTTTCCATGTTATCGCCAAAAAACGGGAGTTACAACGCTTAAATTTAAGCCAATCTGCGTTTTTAAATAATGTCTGCTTCTTTTAGCTATTTATTAGCTATTTTTCCTAAAAATATTCCTAAAGATACAGGTAAAATCATACTGATACAAGCTAGTTAGGTAATGTATCTTCTATGAAAATAATTAGTACCGCAAGAGGCTAATTCATAATTCACAATGACGCTTGCAGACTCGCGAACAAAATTCAAACAGGTATACAGCGTAAGCATTTTACTGATTTTAAATGAGTAGTTTATTTACGCCGTGCTGTAAAAAATTAGCTTACCTTTAACAAGGGGCTATTCCGCACCAGAGCATTTCAAAGAAAGTAAATAACTTTCAAACTTGTGTTATTGTTCATTATTCAATCTTTGAATCTCCTCATCAAACGATGCTAATCAAGATGTTCTAAATCTTGTTCTTGCAATTATTTTAATGTAGTTTATAACCACAAGTGATAATTCTGTTTCTAGAGAATTTGAGTAAGTATTTTTAGACATTACTTAATATTCTTCTAATTTACGAAGATTGGTAATTAGGTTTTATTGACGTAAACTTCCAGCTTCACAATCGCGCAACCAAGCTTTAACCCCTTGGGCAACAGTACCGTTACTACTATCTCGTGGTGGAGATAGTGGCTGCTGTTGTGAATAGGAACCAGCTTGAGAAAACATCATCACTAGTTGCCAACCACTTTTAGTTTTAGTCAATAACAGCCAGTGAAATTCTTGCAATTCTACAACTTTCCGATCTATGTACTGCCGCTCCAAGGTAGTAAAGAAAACTTGCTTAACTCCTGATGCAGCACTTTTAGACACATCTGCACTATATTCTTCAAGGTTAAGGGGCAGAGGAGTAAACTCAGGTCTTCCTGCCACCAACATATAACTGTAAACCTGACTGCTTCTACTGAGGCGGCGGGCGCGTTGACTAGCGCGATTGGTATAACTAGGTAATTTTTGTAGTAGCTGTATAGTTAATGTTTCTAAATTTTGCTCAGAACACAAAGACTTCGCACCACTGTTCGCATTTTCCCTTTCTGCTAGCGTCGAGGGTTTCGGGATAGGGTTTATCGAGAAGGCTGGGTAAGCAAAGCTATTTGAAACTACAACCCAGAAGCCACAAGCAAACAGGAAACTATAATTTTTCTGACTGAGCGAATAGGTAAGATTGTTATTTTCTACACCTTGCACTTTGAGTTTATCACTGACTCTTAGCTTCATGCCACCGCGATCAACTCCTCAGAAATTCTCTTCCAGGCTAACTCAGGCTCAGTAGCAGTGGTGATGGGACGACCAATCACTAGATAATCTGCACCGGCTTTAATAGCTTGTGCTGGAGTGAGCGATCGCTTTTGATCGCCAATATCAGCCCAAGTTGGTCTAACCCCCGGACAAACTAGCAAAAAGTCATTTCCACAAGTTTGTCGTAGCTGCGCCACCTCTTGAGGCGAACAAACTACCCCATCCAAACCAGATTCTTGAGCGAGTAGGGCCATTTCTAGAGCATATTCTGGCAATTCTAAAGGGATTTTTAAATCAAATGCCAACTGCCGAGCAGAAATGCTTGTTAGTAGAGTAATCGCTATTAACTTTGGTGGTTTTACACTCGCTTGTGCTGCTCCTATTTGTGCCGCTTCTGTTGCAGCCTTGAGAGCTTCTCTACCACACGTCGCATGAATTGTCAATAAATCCACACCATAACGAGCTGCATTACGGCAAGCACCTGCAACAGTGTTGGGGATGTCATCAAACTTTAAATCCAGGAAAATCCGCTTTTGCCGGGATTTTAGCACTTCCAGAATTTTCGGGCCAGTGCTGGTAAACAACTCTAAACCTACTTTGAAGAAAGTAACATCCTCAAGTCGATCTACAAGGGCGATCGCACTTTGTTCATCTGGCACATCCAAAGCCACAATTATTTTGTCATTGGTCATTGGTCATTTGTCATTAGTTTTTTCATTCTCACTCCCAATTTAGGGTACTAAGCGCACAAACTTATTTTTTCCGACTTGTAAAACTTTACCTTGTAATTGACTAGGAGCATCGAAAGTGGTGTCAGCATCGGTAATGCGATCGCCATCTAAACGCACGCCACCCTCTTGAATTTTCCGCTTTCCTTCCCCGGTACTTTTGCACAAGCCAGTGACATTGAGAATATACGCTAACTTCGTAGGAAATTGCTGTACGCCAGCTAGAGAAAATTCTGGAACAGCACCTTCTTTGCCGCCACTTTGGGCTGCTTCTTTTGCCTCTTGGGCTGCGGTTTCACCGTGGTACTGTTTAACAACTTCCCATGCTAAAAGTGTCTGGCGATCGCGTGGATTTTCTGGCAGTCGATCCAAAGGTAAATCCGTCAACAGTTCAAAATACTGTTCTAGGAGATTATCGGGAACTCCTTGCAACTTTTGATACTTTTGTCCTGGGTGTTCTGACAATCCGATATAATTACCTAAAGACTTAGACATTTTTTGCTCGCCATCTGTGCCAATCAAAATTGGCAGCAGCATTCCAAATTGGGGCTTTTGACCAAAATGGCGCTGCAAATCTCTGCCTACAGCTATATTAAATTTCTGATCGGTGCCGCCTAATTCCACATCTGCCTCAACTGCAACCGAATCAAAACCCTGCATTAACGGGTACAGGAACTCATGGATAAAAATCGGATTCTCTTTTTTATAGCGATCGGCAAATCCTTCCTTCGCTAACATCTGCCCCACCGTCATCGTGGAGAGTAACTCCAAAATTTTCTCTAAGTTGAGCTTAGAGAGCCATTCGGAGTTATAGCGCACCTCTAACCTTCCTGGTGTGTCAAAATCCAAGATAGGACGTACTTGATCGAGATAAGTCTGAGCATTTTTAGCTACATCTGCTTCTGTAAGCTGACGACGCACTTCAGATTTACCAGTTGGATCGCCAATACGTGCTGTAAAATCGCCAATAATTAAAACTGCTGTATGACCTGCATCTTGAAATCCTCGCAGTTTTCGTACTGGTATGCTATGACCAAGATGAATATCAGTACCAGTAGGGTCAATCCCTAATTTGACCCTTAAAGGTTTGTTTGTAGTTTGTAAGAGCCTTTCTAGACTTTCGCTGTTAACATCAACTGATTGTGGGAAGACTTCTACTACACCACGACGCAACCAAGCAAAATCTGGCGTCATGCTAACAGATTCATTATTACCTATGTTTTGCACACTAGAAGTTAAGTTGGTTATAAACACTTGCAATTTATCCACTTTCTCATCTGCCAAACTACTATAATTGCAAAAAACTAACCGCCTTGCTTCACCCAATCAATTACAGTTAAATTTACAAATGAGGAAGTGAAATAGCCGTGTCGTCGTCTAGGACTTTTGAAGATAAACAGCCACAGCGTCGGGCTTCATCAGGTTTTGAGTTTTTGAAAGGAGTTGGTCAGGTAACTGGCGGTACTCTCCTCTCAATCACCATGCTGGCAAGTTCCATTGTAGCCGGAGGACTGGTTGGTTTAGCCATCAGTTTCCGTAATTTGCCAGATGTAAGACAGCTACGTAACTTCTTTCCCTCAGAAACGACTTACATTTATGACGTTAAGGGCAAGCTCTTAACGAGTATTCACGGAGAAGCCAATCGGGAAGTCGTACCCCTAGATAGAATTTCCCCGAATTTAAAACGGGCAGTTTTGGCAAGTGAGGATAGCCACTTCTACGATCACCACGGTATCAACCCTACTGGTGTTGGTCGGGCTATAGTAGTTAACGCTGTAGCAGGTGGAGTCAAAGAAGGTGGCTCCACTGTTACTATGCAGTTGGTAAAAAACCTGTTTTTGTCTCAAAAGCGGGCCTTTACCCGGAAGTTAGCAGAGGCTGTGCTAGCAATTCGGTTAGAGCAAATTCTCACTAAAGACCAAATATTAGAAATGTACCTTAATCAAGTTTATTGGGGTCATAACAATTATGGTGTACAAACGGCAGCCCGCAGTTACTTTAATAAATCATCAGAATATTTAAGCCTGGGTGAGTCAGCAATGATGGCGGGTTTGATCCAAGCACCAGAAGAATTTAGCCCGTTTGTGAGCATGAAGCTGGCAAAACAGAAACAAAAAGAAGTGCTGGGACGGATGCTGGAATTGAACTGGATTAACCAGTCAGAATACGATAATGCCCTCAAGCAAGAAATCAAACTTGGGAAAATCAAATCCTTTCAAGGTAGTGCCCTACCTTATGTAACCAATACCGTAGCGCAGGAGTTGGCTAAGAAGTTTGGGCGTGAGACACTACTCAAAGGCGGGATGCGGGTGCAAACTACAGTTGACGCCAACTTCCAAATCATGGCTGAGGAAACTGTCGTTAAGTGGCATAAAACACTTCTGGGGCAAGGATTATATAAGAATCAAATGGCCCTTGTGGCAATCGATCCGCGCACGCATTTTATTAAAGCACTGGTGGGTGGTATAGATCCTAAGACCAGTGAATTCAATCGTGCAACTCAATCTCAGCGCCAGCCCGGATCTTCTTTTAAACCGTTTGTATACTATACTGCTTTTGCTAGTGGTAAATATGGACCAGACTCAACGGTGGTAGATGCTCCAGTTAGCTATCGAGATGGTAACGGTTGGTACTTTCCAAGAAATTATGATGGCGGTTTTAGTGGAGCTATGCCAATCCGCAGAGCTTTAGCTCAATCGCGCAACATTCCGGTGATCAAGGTTGGTAAGGCTGTAGGGATGAATAGAGTTATAGAAACGTGTCGCACTTTGGGCATTATGAGTCCAATGGAACCTGTGACTTCCTTACCACTTGGTGCAATTGGTGTCACCCCTCTGGAAATGGCTAGTGCATACGCTACCTTTGCTAATTATGGCTGGCAATCTCCACCAACTGTAATTGCCCGTGTCACTGATAGTAGTGGTAATGTGTTGCTGGATAGTACCCCGAAACCGCAACTAGTTCTCGATCCTTGGGCATCAGCTGCAATTATCGATGTGATGCGATCGGTAATCACTGAAGGTACAGGTAAAAGTGCTGCGATCGGTCGCCCAGCCGCAGGGAAAACGGGAACAACATCATCAGAAAAAGATATTTGGTTTGTTGGTACTGTGCCACAGTTGACAACTGCTGTTTGGGTAGGCAGAGATGACAATAGACAATTAGCTGACCATGCCACAGGTGGTGTCATGGTTGCTCCCATTTGGAAAGATTTTATGGAGAAGGCACTTAAGAACGTACCCGTAGAAAACTTCAAGTCACCTTCCCAGTTTTCTCGTCCCAAGTCAAATTAAAGTTAGGAGCGATAAGTTATGAGTTATGAGTTTATTGAGAACTCCTAATTCCTGTACAGACGCGATTAATCGCGTCTCTACTCCTAACTTTTGCTAGGGCTGTTTTTCTAGCTCGGCTTTCATCCGTTCTAAAGTGACGTGCATTTGGTCAAACATTTGTTGCGGAGTGACACCGAACTGACCTAATTGGGTTTTCAGTTGTTCTACTGTCATTTGTGCCATGAAATCTTCTGATAGCTCGAAGCGCTTCATAAAGATGCGGTACCGTTCCATCATGGTTTCCATTTGCTCAATAAACAGCTTTTTGCCATCGCGGTCAAATTTGCCGTAGCTGTTGCCAAGCTTGATCAGCGCTTGATAATCCTCAAACAGCTGTTTTGCTTCTTGCTGAACTATTTCAGAATCGAAGAATCCCATATTGCTTATATTAAACTGAGCGCCCAGACTCAGTAGCTTAATAGTTTTACTTCTATTTATTATTTTAGTCTAGGGGAGTAATCTAGTCACGAAGCTTCGGTTTTGGTATGGTTTGTTACCGAAATTTCAACACTTGACTTGAGAACGTTTCCCATTGTTAAATCGACTTAATAAACTCGCAATACTCAGAGCTTTAGCCATTGATTTCGGATTGGTATTTTCACCCGGTTCAATTTTCAGTCTGGTAGCGTATTTCTGAGCTAGTGAATCTTGCGGGTTAAGTTTTAATGCTTGACGGATATAAACCCTAGCCATCCCGATAAATTTTTGTTTTAGATGTACTAAACCTAATAAAGCATAATAGTCGCTGTTATTTGGCTCTAACTTGATGGCATCGCGCAGTTCTTGTACGGCTAGGGCCCAATTGGCTAGCCTGACGTACTCAATCGCTCGCTGGTAGTGACGTTGGGCGTAATTTGTCAAAACTGGTTTGACATTAGTTTCTTGATTAAATGTCAATTCAATTGGCTTGACTTCTACTTCAGGGATGATGCGAACAGCTTTTTGCGGTAGAAACAAGTCAGGTTTATGCAACTGTAAGTAAACTAAATTCAGTATACTAATCTGTTGTGTAACTTGATAAAACTGATGGAGTGATTTGTATTGAGCTTCTGCATAGGAAGCGATCGCTTCTTCATAAAACAATTCTGCTTGGGGTGCAGACATTTCTATAATTTCCTGAGCTATGGCACTTTGCCCACACAAAGCTTGCTGCTGTAGTACTCTTGCGTTCGATCGCAGCATGGCTATGGCAATCAAGCGTTTGTGTCGATTTTTGAGTTGTTCGTAAGCTGGATTAATTAAATAGCTCAGTATTGCCGTTGCTAATTCTTGGTCGGAATTGCAGTTTTTAGCATAGCGATCAGGATGTAGCAGCTTCGCTAAAGTATGATAGCGTTTAAAAATCTGGCGATCTTCAGCACTCACAGAAATTCCTAGCACAGCGTAAGGATCGCAAAGCTGTTGAAGCCATTCTGGCGGTAGGAAGGTCTGTGACATCGTAGTAGTCTTGATCCGTTAAAAATTTAAAATTAGCATCAAAGCTTAATGCACAGTCATGTGAAACTTACTCAAATTTCTTCAAATATTAGATTGTGGAACTTACTACCCAAAAGTTGGCAGGGCAAAACAGGGTATTTGACTAAAATGAGTGAGTTTTGAATTGTCTGTGTGCCTTTTGGCTGTCTTATTGTAGGAACTATGGTATTCGTATATTTATTAGAAATATGTTGACTAAGCGCAAAAGTCGAAGTGTTGCCGCTGTTTTAGCTTTTTCTGGCACACTCACAATTTCAGGATTACATAAATTCTACCTGGGACAGCCCCTGTGGGGTGTTTTGTATGTGTTGCTTTCTTGGACGCCGATCCCCAAGGTAGCTAGTGCGATTGAGGGAGTTTGGTATTTAGCCCAAGACGAAGAAGCTTTCGATCGCAATTTTAATCTCGGCAAGTCAGCGGCAAAGAACTCACAAAAAGTGATTAATCAGGTAGGAGCGATCGCTGAGGCAATGCGGGAATTAGATGCTCTGCGCCAAGATGGACTGATTTCAGAGTATGAATTTGAACAAAAGCGCCGCCAATTGCTAGACCAGATTTCTTAAGGTAAGCAACAATCATGAATAACTGGCTACCTTTAAATTCCAGACTGCAAAAACTTCGCGCCAAGCTCCTCAACGATCCCTACTATCGCCTACAATCTGGGGAAGAAATTCAAATAGCGGCCCAATTAGGTATCCGCATTGATGCTAATCAAGCCACTGTAGATGATTGGTTACGCTTACCAGGTTTATCAATTCACCAAGCGCGATCGCTTGTGGAACTTTCACATTCAGGTGTGAAATTTTACTGTATTGAAGATATCGCTGCGGCTTTAGGTATACCAGCGCCGCGCTTAGAACCATTAAAGCCTCTGCTGAATTTTATTTACTATGACCACGAATCTTTAGAAAATCCTACCCATTTACTCAACCCGAACACAGCAACCGTTGAAAAATTAGCACAAATTCCATTTATAGATTTGTCTTTGGCGGAAGCAGTGGTGCAAAATCGGCAATCAGCCGGGCCTTACCGTAACCTGGCTGATTTCCAGCGACGGCTGGAGTTAACTGGTGATGCGATCGCCCAGATAATGTATTATTTGAGGTTTTAAGTTAAAAGTTAGAAGTCTTAAAATAACTCCTAACTCTGGCAATTTTGGATTGAAAGAAAAATCCAAAATCTAAAACTGATTAAATGAACCCAATGCGATCGAGAGGCCAAAAGCGAAACGTTGCTCGACCGATGACATTTTTTCTGGGTAAAAAGCCCCAATAGCGAGAGTCATTACTATCGTTGCGATTATCTCCCATAACGAAAAATTCGTCTTCTGGGACTTTTACTGGTTGATATGGCTGATTTGGAGGTTCAGCGATGTAGTCTTCTGCCAAAGGTTGACCGTTGAGGTAGACTTTGCCAGAAGCAACACTAATTACCTCACCAGGCTGGCCAATAACTCGCTTGATAAACGCTTGGTCTTTGGGATATCCTCGACGTTGTAGTTCTGCGGGTGGCTGAAAAACAATAATATCGCCAGTTATGGGTGGGTGAAAATGGTAGGAGATTTTTTCAACTACCAAGCGATCGCCAGTATGTAAGGTGGGTAACATCGAGTCAGAAGGTATATAGCGCGGTTCGGCGATAAAAGTCCTGATTAAGAATGCTAAACACAGTGCGATCGCAATTAAGATCAGATTTTCTTGCCAACTACGCCATACTTTTAACGACGCACGCTCTTTTTTTGCATCACTTTCGTGAGGAATCATAAAAGTTTCTAGCTAGTTTCAGAAGTGAGACAAATACCTTGATTATTTTGACTCAAAAGTTATATTAATAGGAAAAGAGGGTTTAGGGTCAACCTATACAGACATGAAATAATACACTTACCCATTTGCTAAAGATAAGCACAAGTACTGTAAAGAAACTATGACTTGTCTAAGGTAATATAAGCTAATAATTAGGATTGCTAAATAGATTATTAAAAATAAAAATTTTAATTGCTGTAATTATAAGGCAATTTATGAGATGATTTTAAGTTTTGTTTGTTCCTGCAAAATCAGCTAGTTACAGACTGCTAAAGCGATACAACCAGTAGGTTTTTTCTTTAAACAGAAAATTGGTTGTAGAGTTGCAAAATAGTCTACCTCATGTTTGACAGTATCTATCTCACTTTACTGAAAAAAGGCAGATAGCGCCGACAGCAAGCGAGTTCGCGTACCCTTACAGGGAAGCAAGCTACGCGCAGCGTCTCGCAGAGAGCGTCGGGCAGTCTTGCTGGAGGTTGAGTTACAATAAAATATATATTTTTTTTAAGTAAAATTACATAATTTTAGCCAAAATTTAAATGTATTTTTAAATCTGTAAATTTGTTCAAAACAGCGTTGTTAGTAAAAAATACTACTTTTAAAGATGAAATCTAGGCTTTATTGCTTCAATGGATAAATGCTATTCTATTGTGATTTTAATCACTTGCCTATATTTACGAAATTAATTTCCGTAATTACACGGTGACAGTGCATATTAAACTGTACTATTAATTAAGATATCAACATACTTAATTATCGAAAAAACATTTACACACAGAAAGCTACTAGCAATTTGAGCTAAAGTATCAGCATCCGAAACAGAAGTAAGCTGCTGATAGAATTATTTTTCTTGAGTGAGTCAAAGGTGACTAGATTGAAACAATAAGTGCCCCTTACCAATGAGAAACTATATTGAATCAATTTTCGTCTGGTCTATTTCATAGAAAGTACAAGGTAACATTCTGTCAGTTGAAAATTTAACTTTTTCTTAAAAAGGAAACAATGACAACAGGCAGTAAAATATATCTTATCAAGATAGAACTAATAGTTTACCAGACTTTTATTTTAAAGAGACCCCACCCTTTTAAGTAATTTTGTATGTCAATCAAACAATACACTTAAGTTGTAAACTATACAGTTTTACAGTGAGAAAGTTTTGCTAAAAAAACTTTAGTCTGCTAAATGTGCAAATTGTAGGTATGACAACTAAGTTCATCTTATTTGAAAAGCTATAAAACTTGAAAGGATAATGCTGCCTTAGCGGTGAACTAAAAACAGCAATTAATTCATAATTCCTATTTAAAAGGATTTTGGGGTGTGGTAAATTATTTTATTGTGTTCCTCTCTTTCTTAGAGCTAGTGGTAAGAATGTGGAAAAGCAAAGCTTACCTTTGATGACTGGGTTGAAATGAAACAGTACCAAGTATTGTATATTCAACGCTGTCAAAATCGAGAGCATATAGATTTTAGTTAAAGATTTTAGTTAAAACAATATAGTCGCTCTTAATCAATTCTGAATTCCCGTTAGTACCAATTCCAATTTTCATGATTACCAGAATGTAACTGGTATCTAAATATCTAATAAAAATGTGCTATAACGTACCGTCATAACTGTGGTGATGGTTCGATATTTGAAGGAGCGTTGAGGTGGAAAACAATAAGTCGTTTCTGTGGCCAGAAGGAATATTAATTGCGCTACTTGCTTTGTGTGGTGTTTTTAGTCTTGCTTTTATGATGCTTCTAAGGCCAAATACTTCGGATGCTCAAAGTAGACCAAGTATAAATATTAAGGATGTATCTGCAAACGTAGGAACTCAGCAGCGCATTGAGAAATTAAAGGCAGCGATGCTTACAAGTTGGCAGCAAGAAGCACAAACAAAGGGTATAGCCTATCCCATACCATCACGTTTTCAAGGGGAAATCATTAAGGCTGCAAAACTTACTCAGGGTGAGAAAGTGATTGCTCTCACCTTTGATGATGGCCCTTGGCCTCAGACTACAGAGCAAGTGCTAAGTATTCTGAAATCAAATAATATCAAAGGGACGTTTTTTGTAGTCGGGCAGAACCTAAAAAATTATCCAGAGTTAGGAAAGCAGATTGTTGCTCAAGGTCACGTGATTGCCAACCATACTTGGCATCACTGGTATCACTTCTTTAATCAACAAGCAGCTGCTTTTGAAATTGAGCGCACAACAGACTTAATTTATCAAGTTACAGGTGTCAAAACAAATCTGTTCCGGCCGCCTGGTGGTATGCTACACAATGGATTAGCTGGTTATGCAAAAGGACAAAAGTATGCTGTGGTGATGTGGTCGGCTGATTCGACAGACTACAAGTTACCAACTGTACCAAAGTTGATTGATAACGTGATTAAAGATTCTAAACCTGGTGGGATTGTGCTAATGCATGATGGTGGTGGTAATCGTTCCAGAACTGTGCAAGCTTTACCAGAAATTATTAGCAACTTTAAAAAGCAAGGCTATCGCTTTGTGACTATTCCAGAACTTTTAGAAATGGAAGATGCAGACCAAAAGTTGCTTGCTAACAAAAAGTAAAAATTATTAATTATAAATGATTAGTCATTAGTCAATAGTAATTGGCTAAATACTAAAATTATCTTTTTTGGTTAACATGGCTATTTTTGCGTTCGGTTAGAGACTGATAATTAAGGGCACTCTAGCTGTGAACCAAAAATTTTTCTTCAAAGAACGATCGCCCAAATATTGATCTTGTATTGATATTAGTACATGACTATTACGAAAGTTTTTTGGAGCTGAAAACCTTGTTTTATTAAAAGGCAGGCCTTTTGGCCTGCCTGACAAGATTGAATTGATTTGTTGTCGGTCTTTTAATGACTGCTTACTAAACTGAATTCAGTTGTTTTTTCAGGATTGGCTTCTGGACTATCAGCTTCAGAAGGCGGAACTAACTGCCAGAATTTCGGCAAAAATTCTTGCCAGTTTTGTAGAATTTTCTTCGCCTTTGGTGAACCAGTGCGTTCTGCATGATTTTGGATTAATTCTTGCAGTTGCTTTGCACCTACTTCGGTAATCACGCGCTGGATTTTGACAATTTCTGGGTTGACTAATTCACGAAATGAGTCGTCTTCATCCAAGAAGTATGCCAGTCCACCAGTCATTCCAGCAGCTACGTTACGTCCTACTTTGCCAAGGACGACAATCACACCACCTGTCATGTATTCACAGCAGTGATCCCCAGCACCTTCAATCACTGCGATGCCTTTGGAGTTTCTCACAGCAAAGCGTTCTCCTGCTAGACCGTTGGCAAATAACATGCCACCAGTAGCACCATAAAGACAAGTATTGCCAACTATCACGTTTTGTGATGCGTTATAGGTAGCATCAGTTGGAGGTTTGATGATGATTTCACCGCCATGCATTCCTTTACCTACATAGTCATTTGCTTCTCCTTCTAGGCTGAGAATTAAGCCTGGGAGGTTGAAAGCACCAAAGCTTTGCCCAACACTACCTGTAAAGTTGAGATTAATTTGTCCTTCAAAGCCACTGTCACCATATTGAGAAGCGATCGCTCCCGCTAATCTTGTGCCCACTGTTCTGTCAGTATTGATAATTGGGTAAGTTTTGGTGACAGTGGACTGATCCCTAATTGCAGCCTGAATTTCGGGATCGGCAAGGAACTTGTCATCTAAAACCACGCCGTTGCTGTGAACTTCTTCATGCACCAACCAGCTACGATTGTCTCTGGTATTTGGTAGCTGAAGTAAACAGTCGAGATTGAGCGATCGGGTTTTGGTGAGATTTACCTCTGGGCGCAGTTTTAATAAATCTGCACGTCCAATGATTTCTGACAAAGAACGGTAGCCAAGTCGGGCTAACAAACTACGCACTTCTTCGGCAATGAAGTAAAAGAAGTTGACAACTTGTTCTGGCATTCCGGTAAACCGCTTGCGGAGTTCTTCTTTTTGAGTAGCAACACCCACAGGACAGGTATTCATGTGGCAAACTCTCGCCATAATACAGCCTTCAGCAATCATGGCGATGGAGCCGAAACCAAATTCTTCACCGCCCATTAATGCACCCATTACCACATCCCAACCACTCTTGAGTCCGCCATCTACGCGTAAAACCACGCGATCGCGCAAACCATTTTCCATCAAGACACGATGCACTTCACTTAAACCTAGTTCCCAAGGGGAACCAGCGTGTTTAATCGAACTGAGTGGCGATGCACCTGTACCACCATCATGACCAGAAATCTGGATGATATCAGCGTTGGCCTTCGCTACACCAGCCGCGATCGTGCCAATGCCAACTTCTGAAACTAGCTTCACCGACACCTGTGCTTTGGGATTAATTTGATGCAGATCGAAAATCAGTTGTGCTAGGTCTTCAATCGAATAAATATCGTGGTGTGGTGGTGGCGATATCAGCGTTACACCTGGTTTGGAGCGCCTTAACATCGCAATGTATTGGCTCACCTTGGGCCCTGGCAGTTGTCCACCTTCCCCAGGCTTGGCACCTTGGGCAATTTTGATTTCAATTTGTTGGGCGTTGACTAGGTATTCTGGGGTGACACCAAAGCGTCCCGATGCCACTTGCTTAATGGCACTATAAGCTCGATCGCCATTTCGCAATCCTTTTAAATGAGGTAGGGTTGGCGAGTAACCAGACTCGTCTACATCATCTAGAACTGTGTAGCGCACTGGATCTTCGCCGCCTTCTCCAGAATTGGATTTACCACCAATGCGGTTCATGGCGATCGCTAAAGTTTCGTGAGCTTCTCTTGACAAAGCGCCTAAAGACATGCCACCGGTACAGAAGCGCTTGACTATTTCATATACCGATTCCACTTCTTCTAAAGGAACTGGGGTGCGTAGCTTGCCGCCGTAGGCATCGCCTTGGAAATCCAGCAAGTCCCGCAAGGCTGTTACTGGTCTGCCTTGGAGGTGCTTTTTATAAACTTCGTAGTGGTCGTAGTTTTTGTCATCTAGAGCCTTATGCAGCGCCTTAACCATTTCGGGGCTATTCATGTGGTACTCGCCGCCAGGACGGTACTGCACAAAGCCCAGGTTTTCTAACTTCTTGGTTGTTAGTTCTGGGAAAGCTTTGACGTGGAAGGAAAGCACTTCATCAGCAAGTTCGGTAACACTCAAACCACCGATGCGGGAAGTCGTCCCACGAAATCCCAGGTCGATTAAATCTCCACCGATGCCAATCGCTTCAAAGATTTGGGCTGCTTGATAGCTGGAGAGCAGAGAAATTCCCATTTTGGAGAGAATTTTCAGCAAACCTGACTCTATTGCTTTGCGATAGTTTCCTAAAGCTTGTTCTAGGGTGAGGGTGGGAATTTTTTGCACACCCATTAACTTTTGAGTTTTGGGATCGGACCACCAATCACGCACCGTATCTAAAGCCATGTATGGGCAAACTGCGCCAGCACCATAGCCAATCAGACAAGCAAAGTGATGGGTACTCCAACATTGAGCAGTATTCACAATCAGGGATGTTTTCATTCGCAACCCCTCACGAATCAGATGGTGATGCACCGCACCCACTGCTAATAGGGGAGGAATGTAGGTATATTCTGTGTTGAGACTGTCATTGACCTGATCGCGATCGCTTAATATTAAAATCTTTGCACCTGCCCGGACTGATTCAGCAGCTTGTGCTTGTAAAGATTGCACTGCGGCTTTCAATCCTTCTGGGCCAGTGGCGATCGCAAATAGAGTTGACAACTCAGAGGTGGCAAATCCTGACAGCTTAATCGCCTCTAATTCACCATCAGTTAACACTGGCGATTCGAGTTTCAATCTCCGGGCATATTCTGGTTTAGGTTCTAATAAGTTACCCCGTTCGCCTAGTTCAACTTTTAGAGACATCACTAGCTTTTCCCGCAGGGGATCGATCGCTGGGTTCGTCACCTGAGCAAAGCGCTGTTTGAAATAGTCATAAAGCAGGTGGGGTTTTTGTGACAGCACCGCCAAGGGAATATCATCACCCATGCAGAAAGTTGGTTCTGAACCGGCGATCGCCATTGGGTGAATCACCATTTCCACATCTTCTGTGGTATAGCCAAAGGCAGTTTGACGCTGAAGTAAGTTTTGCTTGTCAATAGTCAATTGTTCTTGGTCATTTGTCATTTGTCCTTTGCCATTGCCATTTGCTAATGACGGATGATTAACGACTAATGACTTTAATTCTTGACGGTACTGTTGCAGCCATTTTCCATAAGGATGCTGCTTGGCGATGCGCCCCTTGATATCCCAATTCTTCAGCACTTCATGATTTTCTAAATCCACGGCGATCGTTTGCCCTGGCCCGAGTCTACCTTTCTCGATAATATCGGCTTCTGGGAAATCCACTACACCAGCTTCGGAAGCCACAACAATGTAATCATCTTTGGTGATCGCGTAGCGAGCTGGTCTTAAACCATTACGATCTAAAGTTGCACCAACTTTTTTGCCATCGCTAAATACTAAAAGTGCTGGCCCGTCCCAAGCTTCTTGCAAACCACTGTAATATTCGTAGAAATCAACAATTTCGGGAAATTCGCGTAAAGAAGGCTGATTTTGGTAAGCCTCTGGAACCATAATCATTAAAGCTTCCAAGGGGCTGCGTCCAGAGCAAACCAGTAATTCCACTACGTTGTCTAGGGTAGCTGAGTCGCTGTTATCAATGTGAACTAATGGCTTGAGTTCCTGGATGCGATCGCCCCATACAGGATGATTCAGGCTCGCTTCTCGTGCCATCATCCAGTTGATGTTACCCAATAAGGTATTGATTTCGCCGTTGTGACCCAAAAGCCGCATCGGTTGCGCTAGGGGCCACTTGGGCATGGTATTGGTACTAAAGCGGCGGTGATAAACAGCAAAAGCGCTTTTATAAGCTGGATTTTTTAAATCGTCATAAAAGCTGCCCAAGACAGCAGAACGCACCATGCCTTTGTAGACAATTGTGCGACTTGACAACGAACAGATATAAAATTCTTCTGAGATGTTAGTTGCAGCTTTACTAATTCGGCGGCGGGTAATGTACAACTGCCGTTCTAATTCATCACCGCTTTTGTCAACAGAGGCTAACAAAACTTGTTCAATCTGGGGCTGATTTTCTCTTGCTTGTACCCCAAGTAAATCAGATTGCACTGGTACTACTCGCCAACCCAAGACAATTAATTTCTCTTCAGCAGCTACTTGCTCGACAGTCGCCCTCGCTTGTTGTGCAGCTTGCTGGTCTTGTGGTAAAAATATCATCCCCACAGCTATGCGATCGCTAGATGGAAATTCCTTCCCTCTTTGGGCAAAGTCTTGTTGGAACAACTCCCAAGGGATAGCTGTCAAGACTCCAGCACCATCACCAGAGTCGCGATCGGCGCTACAACCTCCCCGGTGTTCTAAACAGGCTAAAGCAGCTAAGGCTTTTTCGACAATTTCGTGGCTGGTATGATTTTGGCGATGAGCAATAAAACCTACACCACAGGCATCTCGTTCCTCTACTAACCACTTTTGCCCCTGATAGGTATCTCTTGAGTTGATATTCGCTGTGATTTTCTGGCCTTGATTCATCGGTTTATTATTCATACCCTGTTCCTGAAGTATTGAGTTACCAATTTTGCCACTACATTGTGGGAAAAAATTTCTAAATTCAGCGATGGAAAAATATATAGGCACCGAAATTTAGGGAAAAAAAATTTTAACTTCGGTTTTCCTTTATCAGTTCTTCCGTGTTAAAATGATTGCGTGTTTTTTATGTGTTTATGCGGTGTTAGACAATTTACCTCCGCCAAGACATTATTTTTGCCCTGACAGTTTCTTTTTTATATTTTGAAGTTAAGTATTTTCTCAATTCCTTTTTTCCAGATGCACACTAGCTACTCATGGAGCCTATTTCGGCTCACCTGAAACAAAACTACAACTGAACGCTGCACTATTTTTTAAAGCCAAAGCCCAGATAATTCGTAATTGCTCGTGACAATCAAGAACTCACTCTAACCAGTCGCGTTGCGTTTCTTAGAGAAGCTATGCTAAAAGCTTTACGCTACGCTACCTCAATTCGTGGTTGCAATCAGTGAGGGGTTCTACCCTCCATTGTCTTGTTAACCATTGAATTAAAAATTGAGTTTGAGCTGGTGTACCCTTTGAATTACGAATTACGAATTAGTAATTATTTGGTTATCCCGATCCAGCAATAAAATCAGCGTATTACAATATATACCCATTTGACAATTCCCAAATATTGTTGTTGTCTAGAATTTTGCCGCTTACCAGTTGCCGCATGTATTACTATTAACTAGACATTACTGAAGTAATAACAGTAGCAACGATCAGCAGGATTAAATATCTTAATCCAGTTTTGATAACCAAAACTACCGTATATAGTGTGGTTAGAATTAGTGGGAGTTAAAAAACTTGATTGCAGTGGCTTTAGCGTCTAAATAAATTTGTGTCTAAAAGAGATAACTAGCCAATATATAGATTACCATATTTATTCAAAAATAAAGTCATGTTTTCTTTATATTTCCAAATAATTGGTTAGTTTAGACCTTGGGTAATAGTTTTCCAAAGTACCTAATAAATTATGGTAAAAATACCGAATTGTTGCCAATCAGAGATTAGCGACGGCTCTACAAACGCCAAGGGCGATCGCAGATTATTTCGGGCTACTGTGTCACCAATACTTTTAACAGTACTGTGCTTAACGACTACTTGTGTTACCAACGCCCAGGAGTCCCCGAAGACCACCAAATTTATACCCAGGTTAATCTCACAATCACCTGCACCTCCTTTAACAGGTGTGGCATCCTCTGGTAATCAAATTTCCCTCAATGGTCGTACTTTACCAGGAACTTGGTTACAGCGACCTGGAAAAGCAGGTCAGGTGATAACTCATCTCAGTGATGGGGCATTCAGGCAATTAATTGGAGTAAATTTCTTAAACAGTAGTAATTCAGCGAAGCAACCAATACAGTGGTTTTCGTCGGTGACAACGCCACTGGTTTTATCCACCAGACTACTAGGAGCATATCGCTATCTGGATATTAGCAATTTTGCTCAAACATCTGGATGGGAAATCCGAACCAATGGCAACATTTTGGTGATTGCTACCCCAAAAACACAAATCACAAATATTGTTCAAAGCCAGGAACCACCAGAAGCGAGTACCCCTTTGCAACAGACTCGGATTCTTGTCAATTTAGATCGTCCCACTCCCTGGCAAGTTGTACAAGGGTCAGCGATCGCCAAACCGCAAACACCTTCCTCCGATCCAGATACGCCAACTCCCAAATCCACTGCACCGCCAAATAGACAGTGGACAATTACCCTGGATGGAATAGCCAATCCCGTTTTGATAGAACGCTATACCCCCCAGCCAGCAGCACCACCAACATTGCTGCCAAACTTGCTCAAACAATTATCACCAGCGATACCAACACAACCAATACCAGCGCCACCAGTCCCTGAACCACTGATTCAAAAAGTGGAGGTAGTGAAAAACCAAACGATTATTAGTCTGAGCGTTCCCTTTGGTCTATCGCCTCAAGTTACTACTGTAGCTAACCCCAATCGCCTGATTATCGATATTCGACCCGATCCCCTAGAAGAACGGGATATTACTTGGGTCCCAGGATTGCGCTGGCGGCAGCATTATGTCAACTTAGGCACAGAACGCTTTCCTGTGGTCTGGTTAGAAGTTAATCCTCGTAAATTTGGGCTAACGTTGAAACCTATTTGGGCTAGTCCTGATGGGCTTACGGGTACTGCTCCCTTAATTCAAACAGCACAACGTTACTTAGCGGTAGCTGGAATTAATGGTGGTTATTTTAACCGCAATAATAAATTGCCATTGGGTGCGATTCGTCGGGATAGTCAATGGTTATCAGGCCCCATTCTTAACCGAGGTGCGATCGCTTGGAATGATTCAGGTCAATTTTACTTCGGTCGTCTCACCTTAGAAGAAACTTTAATTACGGCAAATGACCAGCGCCTACCAATTCTGTTTCTCAATAGTGGTTACGTCCAGAGCGGAATTGCTCGTTACACCTCAGCTTGGGGATCGACTTACACGCCCCTGACGGATAACGAAATTATCCTAGTGGTACAGAAAGACCAAATTACTAATCAGCTACCAGGCGGCAAAGTTGGTGCGACAGCAGTTCCCATTCCCCAGGATGGCTACCTACTAACTTTACGCGCCAACGCTGCTAGTGCTGCCTCCCAGCTACCTATTGGAAGCGCAGTAAGTATTTCCAGCGCCACTATTCCAGCTGATTTTAGTCGTTATCCCCACATTATCGGTGCTGGACCGCTATTAGTCCAAAATCGTCAAATTGTCCTTGATGCCAAAGGTGAAAAATTCAGCAATGCCTTCATTGCCGAAAAGGCTATTCGTAGTGGTATTTGCACAACGGCAACAGGCGCACTGATGATTACTGCCACACATAATCGTGTCGGCGGTTATGGGCCTAATTTGGCAGAACATGCCCAATTGATGCAACAGATGGGCTGTGTAGATGCCCTAAATTTGGACGGTGGCAGTTCTACCAGCCTTTATTTAGGAGGACAACTACTCGATCGATCGCCTAGTACCGCAGCTCGTGTTCACAACGGAATTGGTATTTTCCTGCAACCAAGATAATCAGAGAATAGAGAAAAAACTCAATTACCAATCCCCAATCCCTGATCCCTAGCCACTTTTTAAAGTTTAGAACAAGCTGTAATTTTGCTTGATGAAGACTTGGTGTAGACATCAGAATTTTAGTAGTAATGGTTTACACCATCAGGTTTGATTTTGCTATGTTTATCAAAGTGCGACAAAATTGCTGATTTCCAAGGTTGCAAGATAGCGCCAGATTTTTTTATCAATAATTAAGAGTACCAACGGTTTGTTATGTCTTCAAATGAGGTAACTATGGCTCGATATCAAGAAACTACACAGACTGAAACTCTACACCTCCCTCCAAACATAACTTCCAGGGGCGTTGCTGCAACAGAATTACGTCCTTGGGGTGCTTTTACAGTTTTAGAAGAAGGGCGCGGATACAAAATTAAGCGCATCGAAGTTAAGCCCGGACACCGCCTTAGTCTACAAATGCACCATCACCGCAGCGAACATTGGATTGTCGTCTCTGGTACAGCTAGAGTAGTTTGTGGTGAGAAAGAAGTACTACTGAGCAATAATGAGTCAACATACGTACCCCAATGTACATCTCATCGTTTAGAGAATCCTGGCGTGATCCCCTTGATATTGATTGAAGTCCAAAATGGCGAATACTTGGGAGAAGATGATATTATCCGCTACCAAGATGACTATGCCCGTACCAAAGATTAAAACCAAAAGAACGCTATTAAAGCTCTAACCCCAAAGCTGAATACATTTTTGTTTGTGTAAACCGTCTTTGTAAACGAACTACTACACCCCAGAAGTCCCTACCTATTCAAGGTGGGGACTGAAGCATGTTAGTGTTATAAATGTAGTGAGAGCGATCGCGCTCATGCCTTTGGTGATTTGGAATTTTGCACAAGCAAGGGTCAACCTATCTGTAAAATGGAAGATGGGGTATTCAATTGCAAAAAACGAGTTCCATGATTCATCTGAGTCAAGCAGCCATAAGTGAGATTGGGCGAATAAAGTCCAAACAGCCAAATGTCTTGTTTCGATTGGCAGTAAAACCAGGTGGTTGTTCCGGGTTCTTTTATGATATGTCCTTCGATGAAGCAATAAAAGTTGGTGATCGGGTTTTCGACTTGGATGAGATTCAAGTGGTCATCGATGCCGCAAGCTTAAATTACCTCAACGGTTTGAAAATTGATTATTCAGAAGACTTAATGGGTGGTGGTTTTCGCTTCCACAATCCCCAGGCGATCGCTACCTGTGGTTGTGGCAATTCCTTCTCCTTAAGTCATTAATCATTGGTTATCACAAAGGACAAATGATTAATGACAAATAACAATTGACATAAAACCGTAAAAAAAGATATAATCAGGATTTGTTAAAACTTAGACCATAAGCAGCTTTACGCGCTGTAACTCATGCCAACAATACAGCAGCTAATACGAAATGAGCGCGAACAAGCGCGTCAGAAAACCAAGTCCCCGGCTCTGAAACAATGTCCCCAACGTCGGGGAGTTTGTACCAGAGTATACACGACCACACCAAAAAAGCCTAACTCAGCCCTACGCAAAGTAGCAAGAGTCAGACTTACCTCTGGATTTGAAGTCACAGCTTACATTCCAGGCATTGGTCACAACTTACAAGAACACTCAGTTGTAATGATTCGTGGCGGTCGGGTTAAGGATCTACCAGGCGTGAGATACCACATTATCCGTGGCACCCTAGATACAGCCGGAGTCAAAGACCGCAAGCAAGGCCGTTCCAAGTATGGAACCAAGCGTCCTAAAGAAGCGAAAAAATAGGATTAGGCGGTTAATCGCATCCAACACGATTAATCGTCTATCTTAAAAACGCCCAAGGGGAAAACAAGGAGCGCCGTCTGTGTTCTAACAGTAGTGAAAAAGGCTGCTAAAGTCTGTTTCAAAAATCAAGCAAGCTACATCTACACTAAGCGAGCAAGTGTAGAAGTTCTGAAGAGAATACTGTAATATACAGCAAGTTTCTCATCCGAACATTAAAGTTTATAATCTTGTGCCTTGAGTATTTAGTTGCAGGTAGCAAGTCAATGAATTTTAGATTTTAGGTTTGCGATCGCCTAGCTTTAGCGATTTATCAAGCATCTTTTGGATTGATCGAACCCACAAGGGAATGAGGCTTATAGATTTTTGAATTTGTTCAGATCCTTGTAGTCAGAACATATACCGAAAACTTTTAATCCAAAATTCAGCGTTGTGCTGGAAGAGCAACAAAAGGTGCGACCAAAATCCAAAATTGCCAGTTAACAAGTCAGCCTTGCTGCAACGGTCGAAAAAAATAGAGGAAGTCTGAGGGTTGGGTTCTACCGCTTTTAGTTTCCGGTGTCTGATAGCATATAATTTCGTTGCCAATTCCGAATTAAAGGTGAAGTATGTCTCGTCGTGGTGTTATTCAAAGGCGCCCAGTTCCGTCTGACTCCGTATATAACAGTCGCCTTGTGAGCATGATTATCAGACGGATCATGCGTCATGGCAAAAAATCACTTGCCGCACGCATTGTTTATGATGCATTAAAAACTATTGAAGAACGCACTGGTACTGGTGCGTTGGAAACCTTTGAAAGAGCAGTGCGAAATGCCACGCCTTTAGTAGAAGTAAAAGCTCGGCGAGTTGGTGGAGCAACCTACCAAGTACCAATGGAAGTGCGTACAGAACGTGGCACTACTTTAGCACTGCGTTGGTTAGTGCAATATTCCCGGTCAAGACCAGGCCGGACAATGGCCAGCAAATTGGCAAATGAGTTAATGGATGCTGCCAATGAAACTGGCAATGCCATTCGCAAACGCGAAGAAACGCACCGGATGGCGGAAGCTAACAAAGCATTCGCACACTATCGTTATTAAGTAAAAAAGCGATATATCGCCTTGCCGAAGCGGTAAATCGTAGATTTACACAAAAAGACGGTTTTCCGTAAAAGTATAGAATCTTAACAAAGAGTAATATACAAGATATCATGAGGCAAAAACTATAGGAGGTAGCTGTGGCACGCACGATCCCGCTAGAGAAAGTACGCAACATTGGTATTGCGGCGCATATAGATGCGGGCAAAACAACAACAACAGAGAGAATATTATTTTACTCTGGGATAATTCATAAAATTGGCGAAGTTCATGAAGGAACTGCCGTCACAGACTGGATGGAGCAGGAGCGGGAACGGGGAATCACCATTACTGCCGCTGCGATCAGTACCAGTTGGAAAGATCATCAAATTAACATTATCGATACTCCGGGTCACGTAGACTTCACAATTGAAGTTGAGCGTTCCATGCGCGTGTTGGATGGTGTAATCGCAGTATTTTGTTCTGTGGGTGGCGTGCAACCGCAGTCTGAGACAGTGTGGCGGCAAGCAGAACGCTACAAAGTTCCTCGGATAGTCTTTATCAACAAGATGGATCGCACTGGAGCGAACTTTTATAAAGTTCACGACCAAATCCGCGATCGCCTGCGGGCAAATGCGATCGCCATTCAACTACCTATCGGTAGTGAAAATGACTTCCAAGGTATCGTTGACCTCGTACGAATGCGTGCGTATATTTACGCAAATGACCAAGGAACTGATATCCAGGAAACTGATATCCCAGAGGGATTGCAAGCGCAGGTAGACGAATTCCGCACCAAGCTAATAGAAGCTGCGGCAGAAACTGATGATGCTCTGATGACTAAGTACTTCGAGGGCGAAGAACTGACAGAACAGGAACTTCGGACTGCTCTGCGTACAGGCACAATCGCGGGGACAATTGTACCAGTACTATGCGGCTCGGCATTCAAAAATAAAGGCGTACAGTTGATGCTGGATGCCGTTGTCGATTACCTGCCAGCACCAAGTGAAGTACCACCAATTCAAGGCTTACTGCCGAATGGCGATACTGTTGAACGGCGGGCTGATGACAACGAACCCCTAGCAGCTCTGGCATTCAAGATTATGGCTGACCCTTACGGTCGCCTGACATTTGTTCGTGTTTATTCTGGTGTCCTGAAAAAGGGCAGCTACGTTCTCAACGCTAGTAAGAATAAAAAAGAACGGATTTCCCGCTTAGTTTTAATGAAGGCAGATGAACGGCAAGATGTCGATGAACTGCGAGCGGGTGATTTGGGAGCAGCTTTGGGATTGAAAGACACCTTGACAGGTGACACGCTCTGTGATGAGGGAGCGCCGGTAATTCTGGAATCTCTATTCATTCCTGAGCCTGTAATCTCGGTAGCGGTTGAACCCAAAACCAAAAACGACATGGACAAGCTGTCCAAAGCTCTGCAATCTCTCTCAGAAGAAGACCCCACCTTCCGTGTCCGTGTCGATCCGGAAACAAACCAAACCGTAATTGCGGGGATGGGAGAGCTACACCTAGAAATTCTAGTAGACCGGATGTTACGAGAATTCAAGGTGGAAGCGAATGTAGGTGCACCGCAAGTAGCTTACCGAGAAACAATTCGGAAAGCTGTGAGCAAAATTGAAGGTAAATTTATCCGCCAAAGTGGTGGTAAAGGTCAATACGGTCACGTTGTGATCAATTTGGAGCCTGGAGACCCTGGTACTGGCTTTGAATTCGTCTCCAAAATTGTCGGCGGTTCAGTACCGAAAGAGTACGTTGGCCCCGCAGAACAAGGAATGAAAGAAAGCTGTGAATCAGGTGTTCTAGCTGGATATCCATTGATTGACGTTAAAGCAACGCTAATTGATGGGTCATACCACGATGTAGACTCTTCGGAAATGGCTTTTAAAATCGCTGGTTCAATGGCGATGAAAGAGGCTGTGCTGAAAGCTTCACCCGTCCTCTTAGAGCCTATGATGAAAGTTGAGGTTGAAGTTCCTGAAGACTATATCGGGAACGTCATTGGCGACCTCATTGCTCGCCGAGGGCAGATAGAAAGCCAAAGCACCGAACAGGGACTTGCTAAGGTCGCATCCAAAGTTCCGCTAGCGACCATGTTTGGCTACGCCACTGATATCCGGTCAAAAACGCAAGGTCGGGGTATCTTCACGATGGAGTTCAGCCACTACGAAGAAGTGCCTCGCAGCGTAGCTGAAACTATCATTGCAAAAAGCAAAGGGAACGCTTAGTTAAAAAAAGGAAATGAGTATTCATGGCACGCGCAAAGTTTGAAAGGAATAAACCCCACATCAATATCGGTACAGTTGGCCACGTTGACCACGGTAAAACTACCTTGACAGCAGCCATCACCATGACCTTGGCAGCTATGGGTCAGGCTGTAGCTAAAGGCTACGACCAAATTGATAATGCCCCAGAAGAAAAGGCACGGGGTATTACCATCAATACCGCTCACGTAGAGTATGAAACTGCAAATCGACACTATGCTCACGTAGACTGTCCAGGACACGCTGACTATGTGAAGAACATGATCACTGGTGCTGCACAGATGGACGGAGGTATCCTCGTAGTTGCTGCTACCGATGGGCCTATGCCTCAAACCCGCGAACACATTCTGTTGGCAAAACAGGTTGGCGTTCCCAGTCTGGTAGTCTTCTTGAACAAAGAAGACTTGATGGATGATCCAGAACTCTTGGAACTAGTGGAACTAGAACTGAGAGAACTGTTAAGCAGCTATGATTTCCCCGGCGATGATATCCCTATTATCAAAGGCTCTGGTCTGCAAGCTCTAGAAGCAATGACCAAGAACCCCAAGACCCAACGCGGTGAAAATCCTTGGGTAGACAAAATCTATGAACTGATGGATGCTGTAGATTCTTACATCCCCACACCTGAGCGGGATGTTGATAAACCCTTCCTGATGGCTGTAGAAGACGTGTTCTCAATCACAGGTCGTGGTACTGTAGCCACTGGTCGGATTGAACGCGGTGTAGTCAAAGTTGGCGATAACGTTGAACTAGTAGGTATCAGAGATACTCGCGCTACTACCGTAACTGGGATTGAAATGTTCAAGAAGAGTCTTGAGCAAGGTATGGCTGGAGATAACGCTGGCGTACTACTCCGGGGTATCCAAAAGGCTGATATTGAACGGGGTATGGTAATTGCCAAACCAGGTTCAATTAAGCCTCATAATGAATTTGAAGGTGAAGTGTACGTCCTCACAGAAAAAGAAGGTGGTCGTAAGACTCCATTTTTCGCTGGCTACCGTCCCCAGTTTTATGTGCGGACAACCGATGTAACTGGTACTATCAAAGCCTATACCTCTGATGAAGGCAAAGAAGTAGAAATGGTGATGCCAGGCGATCGCATCAAGATGACAGTAGAATTGATCAACGCGATCGCTATTGAACAAGGAATGCGCTTCGCTATTCGCGAAGGTGGTCGCACCATCGGTGCTGGTGTCGTTTCCAAAATTATCAAGTAGCAAGCACCTTTTTGCTCATCACAAAGGAGCAGAGATGGTATTTATTTTGCCTCTCTGCTCCTTTCTCTTCCCTCTATAAATAAGGTAATAGGTTACAGGGGACAGGTAATAGTTTTCTGTAACCGATAACTTGTAACCGTTAACCTGTAAATACTCCCCTAATTACGCAGAACCTGGAAAATTAAAGATGGCAACTCTACAGCAGCAGAAGATTAGAATTCGCTTACAAGCCTTTGACAGGCGCTTATTAGATACATCTTGCGAGAAGATTGTAGACACAGCTAACCGCACCAACGCTACAGCTATAGGCCCAATTCCTTTACCAACAAAACGCCGGATCTATTGTGTGCTGCGATCGCCTCACGTAGATAAAGATTCACGGGAACACTTTGAAACCCGTACTCATCGCCGGATTATTGACATTTACCAGCCCTCTTCTAAGACTATTGATGCCTTGATGAAATTGGATCTACCATCGGGTGTAGATATTGAAGTCAAACTTTAATTTAGTCATTAGTCACTTGTACTGAGTTTCGGCTGCGCTCAACTACCGCATAGTTGAAGTATTGGTCATTTGTCCTTTACTAATGACAAAGGACAAAGGACAAAAGACAAATTACATTAGTATGAATATTTACACAGCCCTGAAGAAATATATCTCAGGGCTTTTATTTAGCTAGGAAACAAATGATAGAATGTAGATAAAGTACGGGAAAAGCAGAGAAAAAGAAATTTTAAAGATTAAGTTTATACCGAAGTAACAATGACATCATCTTCTAAAATTGCAGTTCGCGAACTACCTCTGTTCCCGTTACCCGAAGTAGTTCTGTTTCCTAGCAGACCATTACCCCTGCACATCTTTGAATTTCGCTACCGAATCATGATGAACACGATTTTGGAGAGCGATCGCAGGTTCGGTGTTTTGATGTTCGATCCAGTCAAAGGTACAATTGCAAACACTGGTTGCTGTGCTGAAATCATTCATCACCAACGGTTGCCAGACGATCGGATCAAGATGATGACTTTAGGGCAGCAAAGATTTCGTGTCTTAGAGTATGTTCGTGAAAAGCCATATCGCGTTGGCTTAGTTGAATGGATTGAAGACCAACCACCTACTAAAGATTTGCGGCCTTTATCAACTGAAGTAGAACAACTACTGCGAGATGTGGTGCGTCTGTCAGCCAAATTAACCGAACAAAATATTGAATTGCCGGAAGATTTGCCCGATTTACCAACAGAATTATCTTATTGGGTAGCCAGTAATCTTTATGGTGTCGCCGCAGAGCAGCAATTATTGTTAGAAATGCAAGATACTGTAACTCGTCTAGAGCGTGAAGCAGAAATTTTAACTTCTACTCGGAATCACTTGGCAGCTCGCGCTGTTCTCAAAGATACATTTAGTCAAAAGTGAGGAATAGAGACGCGATTAATCGCGTCTGTACAGTGAGGAGTTAGGAAGAAAAACAAAAATAAAAGCTCGACAACTTATAATTTATATTTCCTAGCTAATAACTGGTAAATCCTAAATGATAACTCTTAAGTAAAGAACTTCTAACTTTTTAAGTAATGGCGGCGATCGGTAAAACATTGTAAGCGCCAAGAATTTTTAAAATCTCTGTGTGGGTAGTTAATTCTGCTAAAGCAGATTGCATTTGTGCTTCCTTGGCATCTGCTTCTAAATCTATAAAAAACAAGTATTCGCCTAGCGATCGCTTCGTCGGACGAGATTCAATCCGGCTGAGGTTAATCCCTAGTTGAGCAAATATTTGCAAAGGTTTGACCAATGCTCCGGGTGTGTTAGCAGGCATAGTAAAAGCCAGTGATGTGTGACTAGCAGGCGCTTTTGTTACCTGGTATGTAGCGTCCACTTCGTCCTGACTTACTACCCAAAAACGAGTAAAGTTTTCTGGATTGTCGTTGATAGCACTAGCAAGTATCGGCAGGTTGTAGAGTTGAGCTGCTCTACTAGAAGCGATCGCTGCCGTTGTTGTATCTTGCTGCAATCGCTGTAGTGCTTCAGTTGTAGAATTGCTGGGAATAATCTGTACAGTTGGGAGAAACTGCTCTAACCATCCCTGACATTGTGCCAAAGCTTGCGGGTGAGAATAAACAGTTTTAATACTATCTAAATTAGACGCACAGGAAATTAAGGTATGGGCAATGGGTAATACCAAAGCCAACTGAATTCGCAAACTGTCTAACTGCCATAGTGTATCCATTGTTGTAGTCACACTCCCTTCAATAGAATTTTCTGCTGGCACAACAGCCAAGTGGGCTTGACCATTAACAACGGCGTGCAGTGATTGGGAAATGCTGGGATAGGGGCATAATCTAGCTTCAGTTCCTGTACTTTTGCTTAACCAGTTGACATAAAAAACAGCTGCTTGTTCTGTGTAAGTGCCGGGAGGCCCTAAATGTGCGATTGATAAAGTCATACTTTTAGCCTTGAGTTGCGAGTTTAATGCCTAAACAAAGATTATGATATTTTGGTTTGGCAAATATATCCAACATCTACTCTTACTAAACACTGTTATCTCTAAAATTTACGCACTAAAGGGATAGAAGGAAATATGTATCCAAGAAAACAAGTTATGGAAATCAGTCTTCTGGTAGATAAATTTCCTAGTATTTTTTTTACTAAATCCCTTTGAAGATTTAAGAGCAATGATATTGGTTTCTACCTAAAAGCAAAATTACATTATTGTTTTTGTGTCAAGAGTTAAATCCTAATCTATATTTCTTGAAGCAAGATAGAATGAGCGTAACAACTTTGTGCTAATGAGGTATAGCTGATAAGCAACAATCGTTTTTATAATCATAAATTTTGTACTTTTCTAATAATCAGAACTAAGTTGTTAAAAAATATTAAAATTAAGAAACAGATATTTTTATTCGCTCATGGCTACCCGGTTTACTGCCTCGCAATCGGTTGAAATCGCTGTTCCAGAGCAGCCAATTCCCATTCAGCACTACTTGCGTCAGCCTCAGCGTCTGGTTAAGGCTTTGGTTGACAATAGCCGGATTCAGCAACTTTCTGAGGAAGTATTTCGTTTGAAAATGCGTCCGCTGACTTTTATGTCACTAAGTATTCAACCTACTGTGGATATGAGAGTCTGGGCAGAATCAAATGGAACAATTTATTTGCGATCGCTAAACTGTGAAATTTTAGGTTTCGAGTATATTAACCAGCGCTTTGCTCTCAATTTAAAAGGCTATTTGTCTCCCAAAGAGTTTAGCACTGGCACTCGCCTGCAAGGAAAAGCTGATTTAGAAGTAGTGGTGGATTTTCCACCGCCATTTTCCTTTACTCCTAAGCCGATTTTAGAAGCTACTGGTAATGGTTTGCTCAAAAGTGTACTGTTATCGGTCAAGCAACGGTTATTGAATCAACTTTTGACGGATTATCGTTACTGGGTGATATCACAAACCAAAGATAGAGGACTTGACAGTGATAGTACTGAATTACCAATCCTGAATGCTGAGTAATTTGTTAACAAACAGAATTCAAGAGTCAGGAGCCAGAATATCCTTTCAGGGTAGCAAGCTACAGAATTGAACTCTGTAATTAGTAGAAGGTCTGTACCTTGCTTCCCACAGCTTATCCCCTACTAAACTAATTGATTCTGTATTCTGTATTCTGTATTCTTCTTCAATCACTCAACACTCAGACCTTTGATTTGGCAAGGACGAAAAGACTGACGATGCAGGGGAGAGGGTCCGTATTGTTGCAAAGCCAGCAAATGCCGCTGGCTACCATAACCCTTGTTACACTCCAGGTTGTACATAGGGTATTTTAAAGCTAGACGCATTATCAAATCGTCACGCCAAACCTTAGCGACAATACTAGCAGAGGCAATAGCGAGCGATCGCTCGTCTCCTTTAACTATTGTTTGTTGCGGCAATAGCAAATCTTTGATTGACTGATTGCCGTCAATTAAGCAGAGTGCAGGCTGTACCTTTAACTTCAGCACAGCCCGCTTCATTGCTAACAATGTCGCTTGCAAAATATTTATCTTGTCAATTTCGGCAGTAGAAGCAAACCCAATTTTCCAATCTATAGCCAGCGCACAAATTTGCTGCGCTAGCTGAGTTCTCCGAGAACTAGACAACTTTTTACTGTCTTTGATTTTAGCTGCCATCAGTATTGGCAAAGCGCCATCTGGTAGAAGCACTGCTGCCGCCACCACAGGACCAAACAGAGCGCCTCGCCCTACTTCATCCACACCTGCAACCAACCCTGGAATATCTGACAAGGTAGAAAACTCTAGCCAAGTGGATTGTTCCAAAGGCGTTGGCGATATTTCTACCATAAATTAAATTAATTATCCTCGATCGCTGAAGAACGACGGCGGCGGCGACGGCTGGCTGTGGCGCTACTATTAGCTTCACTTTCATCTGCGATCTCTTTGGCCGCAGCAGCTTTTGCAGACAAGCGTCCCGAAGGATTCACAGTTAACTCCGATGGTGGTTCAGTTGTCTCTTCGAGCAAAGATTTTTGTTCTGGCTCAATAACTTTTGGTGTCGGTATTTTGCTTGCAGTTATTTCAGGTGTTGCCTTTTGGGCAATAGTGATTATTTCAGGTGTTGATTTTTGGACAATAGTTGATTCTGAGGTTGATTCAATTGGGGTCGTTGGTTTTTGACCGGGCTGAATCACATTAATAATCACAGACTTGGTATTTTTAACCTCTTGCTCTAACTTCACTAAGGGAGATATTCCCATCAAGGCAAATATATCCTGTTCTTGGAGGCTCATTTCTACAGTTCTAATCTCCGGTGGTTCGACCACTGGTTTAACTGGTTCTGCCTTGATAATTTTAGTGCGCTCTACTCTTTCACTCCAGCCTGGTTTACCAAGGGTGGGTGAGGAAATTTCTGGCGCAACTCCTAGTTCTGGTTCTATATCCAGGTCTAAATCTGGCTCGTTAACAAAAGTCAGGGGACTGGGAACAATCCGAGCTTCATCTTTCCCGTTTAACCCATTGACACCAATTCGACTGCGGCGAGTCCGGGTACGGCGCTTATCATTAAGTTCTTGATAACTAGGATGATTGATCAGATTTAGGTTGCTCAATTCCGAGTCGCCGTCAAATCCTTCCCCAAATCCATCGTATGTTTCTCGTGGTTCCGGGATGCGGGCAGATGGCTGACGTGGTTCTCGGTGAGGCAAGGATACAAAACGCTCGCGCTCTGGTGTCTCTGTCGGTATCGGTAATCGGTTTTCCAGTTCTCCAGGTAGACGCACGGTATGTCCTAAACCCCCACAGGTGGGACAAGTTTCACCAAACAATTCATAAATATTTTGACCCTGACGTTTGCGGGTCAATTCTACTAAACCTAGTTCGGTAAGTTGGGCAATCTGGGGACGAGCTTTGTCTGCTTTGAGTGCTTTATTAAAGTGTTCGAGAACTTGTAGTTGGTCGCGTCGCGATTCCATATCGATAAAATCAACGACGATCACCCCAGCGATATTTCGCAGACGCAACTGGCGAGCGATTTCTGTTGCTGCTTCGCAGTTTGTCCACAAAACTGTTTCTCTAGCTGTTGCCGATCGCGTAAACGAACCTGAGTTAACATCGATTACGGTTAATGCTTCCGTCGGTTCGATGATAATGTAACCGCCAGAAGGTAGGTCTACCCTTGGTTTCAGGGCTTCTCTAATCGCAGCAGTGATGCGGAAGTACTCTAAAATTGGGGAGCGATCGCGGTGATGGTCAATCAATAATCCCTGCGGTGTTTGACCGCCACTCCAATTCTGCAAGTACTGTTTGACGCGCTTCAAACCAGTGCTGGAATCTACCACAATCCGATTGACATCCGCGCCGTACATATCCCGCAATACGCGCTGGATAAAGTCATCGTCTCTGTTGAGCAGCGCTGGAGCACGGGTAGAATGAGCTTCCTGCTGAATGGCCTCCCATTGCTTTTGCAGCAACTCCAAATCTTCCATAATCGCTTCTTCGGGTTTACCTTCTGCTTCTGTACGCACAAGCAAACCCATTCCCGCCGGCTTAACCAAAATCGCCAGCGCTCGTAAGCGGTTGCGCTCACTTTCACTTTTAATCCGTCGGGATAAATTTACGCCCCTGCCGTATGGCATCAGTACTACGTAGCGTCCAGGTAAGGTAATGTTACCCGTGAGCCTGGGACCTTTTGTCCCCGTTGGCTCTTTCATTACTTGCACCAAAACTTTCTGTTGTGGTGCAAGTAGTTCTGTAATTGCCGCTGCGGTACGCTTGAGCTTCAATGGCCCCAAATCGGTAACATGAATAAAACCGTTGCGCTCTGGGTCGCCAATATTGACAAAAGCCGCATCTATCCCAGGCAATACATTTTCTACCACTCCTAAGTAGATATCACCTATTTGATGATGACCCGTAGCAACAACGAGTTCCTGTATTTGATCTTCAGAAAAAACCGCAGCAATTTGGTGCTGCTCCGCGATGATAATTTGTTTCGGCATTCAATTTCCTCAAAAATTGGCAGCACTTACAGGTTTGAGGTTTGTTGTATCAAGTCCGGTTAATTGCTTAATAATTCAAAACTAATTGCATCTTGGCATCAGTTTTAATTACCAGTGTTTTATCGGTTTGATATTATACTTTCGCTGCCCTCGCAACCCTCAAAAGGCGCTACTGATAATAAAAATCGCAAATCTGAGCTTCTAAGTTAAATAGCTATTGGCGCTCTTAAGAGCGTTTTTACGGCTGATTATTCCAGAACTGCTGCATATCGTTTAAGCTATTAAATCAACCGTTCGTGGTTGATTTGTGATGCAATACTCTCAAATCTTGAGAGTTCTGAGTTGAAGTTCTAAATCCTGAGTGAGCATTGTAACTCAGGATGTTTTCTTTGAGAGTAACCTACTGAATTCGTTAAGAAAAAGAAACTATTTCTATTTTCCATTCCCTGGATTTATCTTAGGGTTATACTCAGCAGCCACAGTTGCTACCCTACCTTGAGCCGCTCTAAACTAAGACAAGCACCGCTTTGCGTGTCTCGCGAACGTCTACAAGTAGGCAGAACCGACAGCAGTTGCTTTAACTCTAAAAAAGTAATGCACTAGCTCTTGGGCACTACGTGGATTAGACATTCAGCAGTTGTTTAAAAAGCATGAATTTAGAGAAGCTGACCGGGCCTGCTGTTAGTTACTGATTCACAAGGTAGCTATATAGAGAGTGTGCATTCTTTAATCTGCTTTTTGTTTGTCTAGGATAAAATCCTAGAAGTTGCACTCTAATATCTTTGCTTTCGCCCCCTGAATACCAGGGTAGTGAACCAGCTAATTCAATGCAGCGCCAGAAAATTTCTCTTCACCCTATTCTAACGCAACCTTGCTAAAAATCAATTCCTGCGAGCTGCCATCTTAGGACAACTACTAGCAAGTTGCCCTACAGGGATTATACCCCTAAAATTAGCCGATTGCGGTGGATGTGTAGGAGTTGAAATTCTACACCAGCCACTGTCTCTAGCATAAACAGGATTTGTTCGGGACGCAACAGCAAACCGTCTTGGCGATAGCTACCTAAATAACGGATTACAGATGACATAGATTCTGCAATACTATTGTGGGTTTCTACTAATTCCAGTTCAAATAAGCGATCGCGCAGATTTATTAACTGGCTCTTGCCTGATTTAGTTGTTTGCTCGTACCAAAGTTCCTCTTTTGCTTTGATTGTATCAATCCAGGTTTGCCATTGTATGGGTGTTGTTTCTGCTGGTGCTGCTACAGTAATTAAATACTCTGCGGACTCTAGCAGTTGGGTAGCGGCACTAGCTTTTAAATCTATTTGCTCCACATTATATATAGGGATGTCTGTGGGCATTTCACGAGCCAACTTTCTGAAGAAAGTATCAACTTCCACTGGCACAGTTAACTCAAAATCTGCAATTTCACCGCTGCTAGTAGCCCCTAGAGCCAAAGCAGTTGCTAGAGAAATCCGTGGCATTGGGTGAAACCCACCAGTAAAAGCAATTGGTAAGCCGGATCGCCGCACAATTCGGTCAAACAGACGAATTAAATCAAGATGGCTCATTAAAGCCATATTACCTTGTTTCCCAAACCAAACTCGCAGTCTTTGCGCCTTAGTTGTGTTGGGGACAAATTCGCCAGCAAATTTTGGGATAACAGGTGATTCAATCACCACGTTATGCCCAAAATCGGTGCCACAGACGCCACAATGAGAACAACCTTCAAAAGAGCAGTCTGGTACAATTGCAGCTTCTAGAGCGCGTTGCAAGTCTTCTTGGAGCCACTTTTTGTCAATCCCGGTATCAATATGATCCCAAGGTAGGGGAATATCGAGGGAGTGGGGAGTGCTGAGTGAGATGTTCTCCTCTGCTTCTTCGCCCTTTTGCGCCTCTATATGAAACAAATTCCATTCGCCATTTTCTACTTGGCGGTATTTCCAATCTAAATCAGCTTGGGCGATCGCAGATCCCCAAGCGCTAAAAGCTCGATCTAAATTTTCATACCAGGAATCCATACCTGCACCCAATTCCCACGCCAGGCGGATTACTTTGCTCAAATTGCGATCGCCTCGTCCCACAAAATCTTCCATTGCCGAAATGCGGACATCAGTAAAATTTACTTTCACTGCCTTAATTCGGCGGAATTCTTGCCGCAACAGGTTTTGTTTTCGCTTAAATTCAGTGGTAGAAACTGAGTGCCATTGGAATGGTGTATGGGGCTTGGGCGTAAAGTTAGAAATTGTCAGGTTAAAGTTTAGGGGTTTTCTGCTCTTACCTCGACATTCTCGCTGTAGCCAGCTTACCGTTTCGGCAATGCCTACAACGTCAGCATCGGTTTCACCCGGCAAGCCAATCATAAAATACAACTTGATTTTATCCCAGCCTTGCTCCCAAGCGGTTTTTACTCCCCGCAACAATTCTTCATTCGTCAACCCCTTATTCACAATGTCCCGCATCCGCTGAGTACCAGCTTCTGGAGCAAAAGTCAGTCCACCTTGGCGCGTACCTCCCAGAATATTGGCAATATTCTCATCAAATCTGTCTACCCGTTGGCTTGGTAGAGTCAGAGAAATATTTTCATTTTTTAAGCGATTTTTGATTTCCATCCCCACTGCTGGTAGGGACAAATAATCAGAACAACTCAGAGATAGGAGGGAAAACTCATTGTAACCAGTTGCCCGCATACCCTGTTCAATTGCTTCTACAACCTTATCAGGTTCTACATCCCGTGCTGGTCGAGTTAGCATTCCTGGTTGACAGAAGCGACAGCCACGAGTGCAACCACGCCGAATCTCAATGGTCAAGCGGTCATGCACTGTTTCTACATAGGGAACTAACCCGATAGAATATGCTGGTATGGGAGTTGCAACCCGTCGCAGAATTCGCTTCGGCACATCTGGACGAAGAGGGTGAACTGAGCCATCCTCTGCCATATCGTAAAACTTAGGCACATATACACCTGGTATCTGTGCCAAATCCAGTAACAGCTGTTCCCGACTTAATCCTGCTTGTTTGCCTTCTTCTAAGACCAAACCAATTTCTGGCAGCAGTTCTTCTCCATCTCCAAGGGCGATAAAGTCGAAGAAGTCAGCATAAGGCTCAGGATTTGATGTTGCTGTTTGCCCACCAGCAAAAATCAACGGAAAGTAAGACTGGGTATCGGTAGATTCCCTATTCCCCTGCCCCTCTGCTTTTCTGCTCCCTTGCCTTTCTCGCCACGTCAAGGGAATTCCAGCCAAATTCAACATTTCGAGGATATTAGTTGCACCCAGCTCGTAACTGAGGCTAAAGCCTAAAATGTCGAATTCTCTTAGCGATCGCTTTGACTCTACCGCAAACAATGGCGTATTAGTTTCGCGTAGTTTGGCTGCCAGGTCTTTTCCTGGGAGGTAGGCGCGATCGCATAATTGACGCGGTTGGGCATTCAAGATGTTATAAAGGATGATGTGCCCTAAATTAGATGCACCGACTTCATATACTTCTGGGTAGGTTAAAACCCAACGTATTGCTGTCGTATCCCAATCTTTGTGTACCGCTAACAGCTCGTTACCTAAGTAACGTGCTGGTTTTAAAATATCCGAAGTTATTAATTTTTCAACTGCAACAACCACTGTGCTATCTTCTAGCTACCTTAATTACAGCTACCTAAACCCAACATTAGCATTGAATTAGGTCTTCTAACAGATTTTATCGTTGCAACTTACAACTCCTTTACATAAAGTTCACTTATTATTGCCCGAACCTTTGTCTTTTACATAAAGTTATATTTGGGTCAATTTGGCTTCAGCATCTAATATTTCAAATACCCTATCGAGTTGCGTCAGTTCAAAAATCATTCTAATTTGTGGGCCAACAGCGCTAAGTTGGTAACTTCTTCCTAAAGTAAGAGCCAGCTTGTGTGTAGATAACAATGCCATCAACCCCGCGCTGTCTAACGATTCTACTGCTGCGAGGTCTACTACCAAGGTGGAAATACCATTTTGCGCCAACGCTGTAGCCATATCTCGTTCAAATTCCAAGGCGTTTGCAGCATTTAAGCACCCTTGGGGGCGAATGACTGCAATTTTGGGATAGTTAAGCACTGCCTGCATAGTTACATCCTATTAAGAATTTTGAAGCGTCAAGCTAAGGATTATTTGAACATAAACTCTATTTTGTTGCATCGACCATACGTCTTAGCTCTCTTTGCTGAATCTTTATTGCTTTAGTATGTCTGTTTAAAGATTGTTATAATTCCAGGTTAAAATGTGTTTATATATACTTTTTTTTTATGTCACTTCAAAAAGAATCAACTATAGACGGCCATAAAGCAGACAAATTATCAGTAACTATGCTAAGAAACCTTGCTTAGTCTATCACTAAAGCTAATTTAACCAAGTTTTAACGTTAGGTTAAATCTGCAACTTTAGCGTTGCTGATGGTATACGGCAAAGTCATAGTGAATTATCTCTCTAACTAATTAAATTGTGATATATATCACTACTAAGTTAGTATTTGGATCGCTCTTTCTACTGGGGTTGATCTGGGATTATTAGTGTCATATTACAGTTGGGTTATTACTTATGAGAACTCAGTACGCTATTCGTAAGTTGGTAGAAAAAGCTCTTGACATTAAAAAACTAACTCCTGAGATAGAGAATGAAATCAACTCAGAATTGACGGAACTAGGTTATATTTCTGATGTTGATTACGAAGCCTTAGAATTATTAATGGCAGAGATGGATGCTGGACGAATCCAGTTGGTTCCTAGTCTGGGATTTTAAAATAATTCATAATGACGCTTTCTAAGAACGCGAACAGCGTGTCGCAGACAGAAGATTTTGTGTAGCTTGCTTCTCTGTAAGGATACGAGGACTCCCTGAGGTAATTCGTAATTAAATCTAGTAGGGGGATAAAAGGGCGGTATGATTAGCTAGTATTTTTCTATGAGGTCGATTATTTAAATACTTAAAATGGCGTAAACTGTGCTAAAAAATCTTTACATTGTGCATTCTATCGAAAATCGCCATACAGTTCGCTAAACGCCTAATAAAAATTCCTCCCAATCTGTTTGCTGAATTTGTCCACAAGCGGAATGAACTCGTTGCTAAGGGAATTGATATCATCAATATGACTACTGGCGAGCCAGATAAACTGACTTCTAGTCATATCTTTCAGGTGATGCATGAGGCGATTAACGACGCTGCTAACCACAATTATCCACCTTACGAAGCAACGAAAAAATTTCTAGTGCGAAGAATTTAGCAATCGAATTTCATAGTCTTCAACGTATGAAAAATGTTGGGAATTAAGGATAGGGGACTGGGAAGACAAGGGGGACAAGGAAGACAAGGAAGAATTATTCAAGAAGTCTCTATGTTGCCTATTCCCAATGCCCCATCCTAATCCCCAATCACCAATCCCTCTTGATATGCTTGCCAAAGTTGGTGAATAAACTGATTAAGTTGCTGCTTTGCGGCTGAATCAGGTTCAGTTTTTGGTTCTTTGGCTAAAAGTTGGCTCAAGAAGGTAATTACTTCTGTGTCTAATGCTGGGCGAAATAAATTGGCAGGCCAAAGTAAGTCAGATGCATCTCGCAAATCAGTAATTAGGGGTGATTCTTCTATAAAAGTAACCATTAATAAAGGACGCACCCAGCACAACTGGCGGGAAACTATAAATTGAATGACTTCTGCATACAGGTTCCTCTCACCATACTCTAGAGACACAATTTGTCCCGTTTGAAGAAAATCTAGGCTCATGTCCATCTTGGGCAAGGGCAAGGATTGTTTTGCTTGCAACTTCTTTAATTTTAAAAGTGAAAATGCGCTACGTTTAAGAAAAGCTTCTGTAAGATTAGGGTAGCACTCTTACGGCAGCCATGTCTTAGACGTGTGCCTTATCAAGTGACTACGCAAAATTAATCAACCAATCCCTGCCAGCAAAGGGTTTTCCTAGCATAGTATCTGAGCAGAAATACTATAGAATAGGTAAACAACTGTTGAGCGATCGCAAAACAGAGACTTTGTTGTAGTGAATTAACGAGAAAAGAGCAAAGAGCCGTGTCAGTTGAAACTATTCAAAAGCCTTCCACAACCCGCAAGCTCGCGCCTCGGTATCGCGTTTTGCTCCATAACGACGACTACAACTCTATGGAGCACGTTGTACAGTCGCTAATCGCCACTGTACCAAGCCTTACCCAACCCCAAGCTGTGAGCATCATGATGGAAGCCCATACTAACGGGCTAGCTTTAGTCATTACTTGCGCTCTGGAACACGCTGAGTTCTATTGCGAAACATTGATAAGTCACGGTTTAAGTAGCACAATTGAACCTGATGAATAGTCATTGGTCATTTGTCATTGGTCATTTGTCGAAATATAGAGTATTGACTGGTGATTGGTGACTTACTTGGTATGAAAAAAAACCTTGTCCGTTTAGCTGAACGCCCTGCCCCTATTAGGTTGGGTGCTTTTATTTTGACTTTATTGTTGCTATGGTTGCCATTGGCTACACCAATATACTTACTAGTAGATAATTCAAACTTAGAAAGTATATTGACATTGTTATTGTTATATGCAGTATTTATTTTCCTCCTGAGACTATGGGGCAAATATGTCTACCAACAGCCGCAAATTCTGCGGCATTATGGTTTGGAATTCACGCGACAAAACGGTGTGGATTTACTGCGTGGCTTGGCTCTGGGGATAATTAATATTTTGATACTTTTTGGGTTAGAAAGTTTGTTGGGTTGGTTGGTGTGGCAACAACCGAAAGTTTTTTTGCTAAAAATAATTTTAGAGGGTTTACTTGTTGGCTTAGGTGTTGGATTTGCTGAGGAATTGTTATTCCGAGGCTGGTTGCTAGATGAATTACAACGAGATTACAGTCTGCGTGTGGCACTGTGGACAGATGCAACTGCGTTTGCTACATTGCACTTTATTAAACCCTTGGAGGCAATTATTCATACACTGCCGCAATTTCCAGCTTTAGTACTGCTGGGATTAACGCAAGTATGGGGAAAGCGTTGGCGGAGAGGACGCTTGGGTTTTCCAATTGGTTTGCATGGTGGTTTAGTTTGGGGTTACTACATTATTAATGTGGGTAAATTAGTGAAATATTCTGGCCAAGTTCCTGATTGGGTAACTGGTGTGAATAATAATCCCCTGCAAGGAGTGATGGGGGTGTTGTTAATGAGTGTACTAGCTTTGGGGATACGAGGGCGAACTGAGCGATCGCGTCATATATGAAAATCAAAATATTCATTGTATCAGCTTTATTACTCACTTTTGTTTCTGGTTGTAAAGATTGTCAGGCTAAAAAAACTTCAAATCCGGCTCATGTGAAACAGTTGCTAACAACTAAAAAATGTCCCAAGTGTGATTTAGGTGGTGCAGATTTAACAAATGCTGATTTAGCTGGAGCGGATTTGAGAGAAGCTGAACTGACTAATGCTAAATTAGACGGAACTAATCTACAAGGGGCTGATTTAACTAAAGCGGAACTAAGATGGCGAGATGATGTTGGCGACAAAGGAAAAATGGGTATATCAGAAATTGGTGATGATTATTGTAATGTTACCTATGAAGCTTCATTCAAAGGAGCTAACTTGAGGGGAGCAAAACTTATTCAAACTGACTTATCAAGTTTGGATTTAAGCGAAGCCAATTTGAGTGACGCTGATTTGACTAATGCAAAACTAAACTGGGCAAAACTAAATAAAGTAAATTTAGAAAAAGCTAATTTAAATAATGCTTCCTTAGAGTCCGCAGAACTAGATTACGCTAATCTAAAAAAGGCAAATTTGCAGAGTGCGAATTTAGATAGTAGTAGCTTGTATCATGCAAATTTAGAAAAAGCTAATTTAAATAATGCTTCCTTAGAGTCAGCACAACTAGATTACGCTAATCTAAAAAAGGCAAATATACAGGATGCAAACTTAAGTTTGAGTAGCTTGGATCGTGCAAATCTAAAAGAAGCTAACCTTACAAGTGCTAATTTAGATCGCAGTTCACTTTTAGGTGCAAATCTGCACAAAACACAGTTGATAAATGCTAATTTGCAAGGAGCTAAACTAAGCGATTATCTTATAGATACTAATCTAAGTGGAGCTAACCTCAGCAGTGCTTCTCTAACAAGTCTTAATTTACAGAAGGTTATCTACGATTCTCATACTATTTGGCGTGGAGCCTATTATAACGAGTTTACACAGTTCCCTAATGGATTTAATTCTCTAAATGAGCAAATGGAATTTAAAAGGCTTTCTCCTTTTTCTCCTTTTGAATAATTTGTTATTTTTTAATATTATTTTAATCAACTTGCTTGTCGTTGGATGTGCTGAGATATATTCACCAGGTGATGAACCACAATATGAAAAAATAGCAGAAGATAATATTATATCTATGATTCAGAATCAAAAAAACTACTTTTCAATCCATAAAACTTTCCTGAAACCACTTGATAAACCATTAAAATCAAATTCATCTTTTTTCAAAAATGAAAAATGTTATGGTTACTACACTAAAACTATTCCTGAAATTAATGGCACATCAGCTATAAACGGTATTTATATTTATGCAAGACAGGAAGCATGTGATGGTAATTGGGGCATAGATTTGAGTTCTTATGTTGGTGGTGTTTTTGTCGTTCCTATTATTGATGATAAAGAAATAAAAGTGGTAAGTATCGTATGTAAAAGTACTGGGTCAGGATATGCACCCTTAAATCATCGACCATACTATACAAATGGTTTAGTAGATTGCCCTCCTGAAGCCAAAAAAGTATATTTAGAAACTGAATTATTTAAGAATAAAAACGATGACGCAATCTAATACCATTAAACAGCAGCGATCGCAAAGAATATTAGAACTATTTGCGATTGCACGTCAGCGATATTTAGATGCAGGAGGAAATCCTCGACGTACCCCAAGGGGACTCAAGGGAGATGATTATATGACAGATGAGGAAAGGCAAGAAGCGTTGGTATTAGGAAGACAGATTTTCTCACAAGAATATATTGATAAATATTGATAATACAGCACGCAGCATTAAATATCCTCCCGTGGAAAGCTAGCCCATTCTTCACTACGAGCTACATCAATTTCCTCTGTGGAAGGTGCGTTTCCTAAATCAGCACAGAGTCCCCATAAGGATTAGCGGGGAAAGGTAGAGAGTTTATCTGTTATAGCTGTGATGTTTTTCATAAAAATTGCCAAGGAGAAAAAACAATGATACAGCTAGTCATTTTAGAAAAATTAGAAGAACTCTCTGAGTCTCTTCAGATAGAAGTGCTTCATTACATTGAGTTTTTGATAGAGAAGCACGCTAAAAACTCTGCTGAAGAAAAGCAGACAAACAAGCGTCACGTTGCTGGAACGATGAAAGGAATGTTTGTTCTGCCATTGCCTAATGACTTTGATGAGCCGCTTCAAGATATGAAAGAATATATGGAATGAAGGCTTTTTGGTGTAATCTTTACGCAAGCGTCTCAACCACAGTACCCACCACGCACGCTTTTTTCAAATTAACGCCGCTCAAATTTGCACTTTCTAACTCTGCACAAAGTAAATTCGCTCCTGTCAAATTAGCCCCCGCCAAATTCGCCCCCCGCAAGTCAGCTTCTTCCAGGTTTGCTTCACTCAATAATGTCCCTTGCAAATCGGCGCGACTCAAGTCTGCACCTTTGAGATTTGCCCCAGTGAGGTTTGCACCGCGCAAGTCAGCACCGCGCAAGTCAACGCCTTGCAAGTTCACATTCATCAAATTGGCACCACTCAAGAAAGCACCTACCAATGACACATCACTGAGTCTTGCTCCCATCAAGTTAGCGCCACGCAAATTGCTACCCCGCAAGTCAGCACCGGTTAAATCTGCTTGCATCAGGTTCGCTCCCATCAAGTTTGCCCGCAAGTCAGTTTGTTGGAGGTTGGCTCCCATCAAATTTGCCCCCTCCAAATGTCCACCTTCGAGCTTAGAACCAGCAAAATTAGTGCCGACAAGGCTAGCACCAGCAAGATTAATCCGGCTTAAATCCAGTCGGGAGAGTTCTTCGTCTTCTAAATTTGCCCCTGGAAGTTGTTTGAGTTTTCCTAATTTAATGGCTTCAATATTCATGTAAAGTAACTACCAATCTCTTCACTGATCTTGCTGTGGCTATCCCATTGGGAATCAAGTATCCAGATGCCGGCGCTGAATTTGGGTGTCATCAAGGGTAAGTCGAGTCCCTGTTGTAAACCCATAACTAATAAAGCTAGGGTATCTACAAGTTTAGGGTCAAAGCGGGTAGATTGTTGCTGTCTGCACTCATCTAAAGCTTGAGTAAATATCTGTTCCCGGCTTTGATTTGACGATTTTCGCTCATTGACTCGCCACTGAAAATCTGCCAATAATGCCAAAATCCTCGACTCTAAGGGAATTTCATCTCCAGCTAAACCTGCTGGCTCCCCTGTGCCATTCCACCACTCGCTTTGGTGAGTAATAATTTGGGCAACGGCTCGCAGCCGTGGCATGGTTCGCAATACTTGCGCCCCCGGTACTAAGGGACAACTGGGGGCATCTTCTTGGTAGCGGGTGGATATACCTTCAGTGAGAACGCTTTCTGCTTTTTGTAATGGATCTATGCGATGCAACAAAGCCGCCAAGCGCAATCTTTTAATTTGCCATGCGGGAAGATCCAAAAGCTGGGCGATCGCTTCCGCAAGAACTACTATTTCCGCAGCTGCCATTGGATTGTTGACATCTGCCATATCCATCAGTTGCGCCATTCGCAAAAAGGCTTGGATTTCGTTAGAAACCAAGTTGCGATCTAGGGTTTGTTGGTGAGACGCTGTTGGGCTGGATAAATTATCTTGCCCAGTCTGGAGGTAATCTACTACACGAGAGACAACTGCACCTAAATTTTGGGATCTGTCCATTGACGGGACAATTTGCTGTTTGTCGTCTGTGAGTTTTTGGGCCAGTTCTGGGTTGTATTTTTTGATGTGAGCGATCGCTATTTCTGCTGTTTCTCGCACTAACTCTGGTTCAAATGTCCACAAGCCATAAAATTTACGCTCTAAATCTGATGTCGGCACTCCAGCACTACCATAATCAGCCTCAGATAATTCTTGACAAATTACCATTGCTGTGTATTTAGGCGATAAAATAATCAAGTGCCACTCCTGCGCCACTGGATCGCCTGCATCTAATCCCACTAAATCTACATTGGGTAGCTGGCTGGTAGGATGTTCAGCAAAGCCAGATTCAGCAGCAGCCATAATCGCAATTTGGCAGCTGCGCTGGGCGATGTCTGCATATCGTTCCGCTTCTTGTAGATACCATTTTCCCTGTTGAAAGGCTGTGATGACTAAGGGTGTACCGTCATCGGTTAAGATATGGTCTTCTAGAGCGTGGCACAGGGCAACTAAGGTATTTTTGTAGTAAACACCGAATCGAATTGGCCTGGTGGTATGGCGATGGGCTGTTTCTAGCTTTTGTAAGATTGAACCTTCTAACATGGGATTTGGTAAAAATGACCGCAGAGGCACTGAGGAAGATAGAGGGAGAAATTCAAAATTTTGAATTTCTTCATATTTTAGTGTTTTCTAGGATACACCCGCTAACTGTTTTTCTTTCGTCTCTAATGGTGCTGTTAGTGCTGCTTCTAAGTCAGCACAACCCAGCTTTTCTTCTAAGATTTTCATGACTTCGCGCCCGAAGTCGTTGGGGTTTTGTTGCCAAGCTTGCAAGCAAACTTCGCCGAAGAATGAACCAAGGGGTTCGGGATTCCAGAGAAGTTTTTTGGCTGTCCACGGCATCAAACTCATTGGATTGTACCCTGGTTTGAGGATGCCTTCTTTGAAAGCGTATTCTTCTAAATGGGTATGGGGTTGTAGTCCAATAAAGAAAATAGCAGGTTCAACTTTATCAGCACCAAAAATCCGTTCTAGTTCGCGGTGGTAAGCGATGGTTTGGCGGATGGTTTCGGGACGTTCGTCAATCACGTTAAAGGAGTAGTTGACAGAAACTAAGTCGTTGAAACCAGCGGCTTTTAAGTCACGGCAGTTTTGCAAGACAGTTCGCAAGTTATACCCCATCCGCATTTTCCGCACAAGTTCTTGAGAACCACTGGTAATCCCGATTTCAAAATAGTTCATCCCAGTTTTTGCCATCAATTCACACAATTCGGGTGTCAAATTGTCGGCTCTGATATATGCCGCCCAGTGGATATCTGTCATGTCAGAATCGACGATTTTTTGCAATAATTCTACAGCATCGGCGATAAATTTTTTCGCGGGGATGAATTGGGCATCGGTAAACCAGAAGTTGCGAATGCCGCGATCGTATAATTGGCGCATCTCAGCAACTACTTCATCTGCTGGGTTGATGCGTACTTGTTTGCCTTCGACGACGGTGTAGACGCAATAACAACAGTTGTGAGGACAACCACGCTTGGTTTGTACACCTATATAAAAGTCTTGCTCTTGCAGGTAAAAGTTAAATTCTGGCCAGATGCTTTCGATATAGTCGTAGTTACAAGCTGTTTTTTCTATTGGGGTGGGTTGTTCGTGAATTAGCCGTTGACGTGGTTGAGTTTCTCCAGCAACGTAACAACGTTCATCTCGAAAATCTTTGCCACTTAAAAGTTTTTCCAGCAGGGTTTCGCCTTCACCTACAGAAATAATTGTCCCTTGGGGTAAGCTTTTACCTAATTGCTCGTAAAATACGCTGACTGCACCACCACCGACAACTACACGAGCATCAGAATTATATTTTTGGGCACGGTTTAAACCGCGTTTGATTAAGCCCTGGTTTCGCCACAACTCTAAATAGTAGGCGATGAAGATTCGCAAACCGCCCAATCCGCCGCGTAGTTTCAATAGAGGATTTTTGGCGTAGTAAAATTCAAAAGCGTTTTGTAGCGGGTTGCCACCACGCCCGCCAACTGGGGCATAAATTTGAATATCCCGCCAAGAAAATACTAGTAGTGTCGGTTTAAATTCGTCAATACAGCGATCCAGAGCCGAACTGTAATCTAAAGGTGGCACTGTTCCCAAATCAAAGATGCGCTGTTCAATATTAGGAAACTGCTTGTGCACATGATCGCTTAGGTAGACAACCCCAATAGGAAAGATGGGGTTACAAGGAAGGCGAACGTAAAGAATTCGATTTTCCATCATCTGTGTTTTAACTTCCATCTTGCCAATCTGTGGAGAAAGCGAGAAAAACATTCAGCTTTAAAGTGTGTGCTTGTTTAATTTGGTTTTATTTATCACAATCATGCTTGACATTTCAGCCGATTATTGATAACCGCTAACCTGCGGTTAACAATTGCGGAAAACGCTAAAATTGCTGTGCATAAAACATACATGGAATCTATAGAGAGCTTTATGAAGACATTTTTTCATATAGCTTTACCATAACATTGAGTTTATTCATTAAGCGATGATCCCTGGCGATTAATCCTGGGATAGATCAAAGAGCAAAACTTACTTCCTCGCTATGCTAAAAGCTAGGGGATCGTTATTATGTCTATTTCCTAACAATATGCTTTCAGAGAATTGAAACTTTTATACCAGCAATAAATATCAAAAACTTTTCTTTATAGTGTATAATTGCGAAAAAGGTGTGAAAAATTACAAAATTTTCACAACTAAAAATATATCTTTAGACAGAAATAATCTACAAAAACTCAGTTGGTATTCGCAGTTACAACAACTGGGGATCGGTGGGTGCTAGGCTTGGCTAGTGTAATGTAAAATTGTGGCGTAAAGCTCCTCAGCAGTTATGGCTCAAATATTAGATCCTCTACCACCTGAGCAATCAGGAAAAATTCTCTGCTGCTACATTAATGCCACGAGCAAAATACAGGTAGCTCGCATCTCCAATATTCCCAACTGGTATTTTGAAAGGGTTGTTTTCCCCGGACAACGTTTAGTTTTTGAAGCTCCACGAAAAGCTCAAGTGGAGATTCATACAGGGATGATGGCAAGTGCAATTTTATCCGATAAGATTCCGTGCGATCGCCTGATGCTCGAAGAACCCAGTACTAATGAGTTTGATACAGACTCATCAGATGAAAAAGACCCTTTTAATACCAAACTAATGGTGCAGCAAATTAATACAAAAATCGGAGATACTACAAAACCCTTGCAAATCCTTGGTTTAGCATCGGTTGATTAAAAAAACAATTTTATCTAAATTTAAGGGTTGCTAATTCAGCAGCCCTTTTTGTTTATTATTTATTGGTCATTTGTCTTTTGTCATTTGTCATTAATTATCCTCCTCTGCTTTCCTGCCCCCACTCTCATTTACAATCAATCTTATGAATCTGCCTTCATTTCTTTGGTTGTGGAAAATAGCCGCCTGGTCTATGGGGTTGTCCCTGTTAGCATATCTGATGTTAGCAGTCACTGGCGTTTGGATGTTTCGGGTCAGAACTTCGCAGCAATTTACTTTGATCGCACCATTTATGGGTGGTAATCAAGGAGTGCGATCGCTCCACTACACAATGGGCATCAGCATGGTAAGTTTAGTGCTACTACTGCTAGCGATCGGTATTGTTGGCACTTTAGGGCACTTTGGTTCTTTAGGTCACTCGTCACACTTGATTGCTGGATTGATAGTGGTAGCACTAGTTTTACTGTCTGCTTTCAGTGCCACCCAAATTAGTGTCAGACGACCTTGGGCTAGACCCTTACACATCGGCGTAAATATTATTCTATTTATAGGATTTGCCTGGGTATCCCTGACTGGTTGGATTGTAGTGCAGAAGTATTTACCGTGAACTGCCATACATCAACTACCAGGAACATAGACCTACCTTACAATGAAGAAAAGCATTGTAATTGAGCCGTGACAGCAAACTCAGCCAATATCTCAGCTTCTATTTTTCGTCTGTCTCCTTTGATTCGGATAACGTTGCTGAGTCTATACATAGCACTCACAGTCCCATTACCCTTTTTATCGCAGGTAACAGCTGCACCCGTACCTCCAAAATTATTGTGGATAGGGATTGGCATCGGTTTTGTTGCCTTGTACGCAGTATTAACTGAACAAGTAATGGTAGATGACAAGGGAATTCAGGTTACTTACCCCGCCTGGGTGCCGAGCTTTTTTCGTAAAGGCTGGTCTTTACCTTGGTCAGATGTGAAAGAGTTAAAACCCCGCAGCACTGGACAAGGAGGACTAGTTTATTACTTTCTCAGCCAGGATGGTAAAGCTTATTTACTACCGATGCGTGTAGCTGGATTTGCCCGTTTGGTGCAAATTGTCCAAGCAAAGACGAGCATTGACACCACAGATGTTCGCCCTTTAGCGCAGCCCTGGATGTACCTGATTTTACTAGTATTCACTTTGCTGCTACTATTAGTCGATGGCTGGGCGATCGCTACAGCCTTAACCACTGCACAATTAACTTAGGTTATTTCTCTGCAATCCTCAGTCCCGTTGAATACAGCAAAAGCCATACTCAGGCTAGAGCAAGTTAATCTGTTTACGAAGCTGAAAACCCAACTTCCCGGCAATCAGCAGGGATACCGCATATTGCAGGATATTTCCTTTGAGGCATCCGAAGACGAACGCATTGCCATTGTAGGCCCAGTAGGCGCTGGGAAAACTTCGTTATTACGCCTCATCAACCGCCTAATTGAACCCACGAGTGGTAAACTCTATCTTGAAAATCAAGAATATCGCCAAATTCCCGTCATCGAGCTACGGCAGATGGTTGTACTTGTATTACAAGAGTCAAAGTTGTTGGGGATGACAGTTGGGCAAGCCTTGGCTTATCCTTTAGTTTTGCGTGGTTTACCCAAACAGACAATTCAGGAACGAGTCAATCATTGGACAGAGCAACTACACATTCCCAATGAATGGTTAGGGCGAACAGAGGTGCAACTTTCTGCGGGACAACGACAACTAGTAGCGATCGCTCGTGCCTTAGTCATCCAGCCTAAAATATTACTATTAGATGAGCCAACCTCTGCCCTCGATCCTGGTACGGCTTCTCATCTAATGCAAATCTTAATCCAGTTGAGTCAAACTCATCAAACCACGATTTTGATGGTAAATCACCAACTGGAACTAGCCCAGATGTTTGGCACTCGGTTATTACACCTACAACAAGGTCATTTATTCGCCAATCAAACAGCCTCAGAGATAGACTGGATTGAATTACGAAAAAGCCTGATTCAAGCAGCAGCTCAAGACGATTTTGGATTTTAAATTTTGAATGAGACAGGAATCAGGAATCGTTTTCTTACTCCCCCTCACCCCAATGCCCACTTGCCCTGAGCGTTCGCGTAGCGTCTCGTAGAGAAGCCGTTCGCGTAGCGTCTCGCAGAGAAGGGATGCCCCATTCACACTTGACTACTAGTAAGTGTTGAACGTTGATTATTAAATCTCTCTCTAGCTAACTTTGTTGTCTGTGACTGTGAAATATTGGTATTCAAAATTTCCATGTTAAAACGATATCCAACATTACGGATAGTTTGAATCAAATTTGGTTGCCGGGGATCGAGTTCAACCTTTTTTCGCAGTGATAAAACGTGAGTATCAATAGTACGAGGGTTATCAATAGCGTCAGGCCAAGCACGACGCAGTAATTCCGATCTACTTAGAGGTACTCCTCCAGCCTGTGCTAAAACGTACAGTAAACTGAATTCTTGGGGCGTTAAGTCAATAAACTCCCCTTGAAAGCGGACACGACGCTGAACTAAATCGATTTGCAAAGTGCCATAATCCAAATAAGCTGGTGCAGCAGGTGTGCGCTTCCGCCGAATCAGTGCCTCTACCCGTGCCAAAAACTCTTGCATTCCAAAAGGTTTGCTCAAGTAGTCATCTGCACCCGCCTTTAAACCTGCAACTATATCAGCTTCACTATTACGGGCAGATAGCATTAAAATTAGAGGTTGCTGCTGACGATGCAACCAACGACAAAACTCAATGCCATCACCATCAGGCAGGTCTGCATCTAAAACTACCAGTGTTGGTTGATGGCTTAAAAATACTTCCCTTGCTTGATAAATACTGGCAGCTTGATGCACGCGGTATTCCAGTTGTTGCAAGTGCCAACCCAACAACGACCTTAAATGGGGATTCCCCTCAATGATTTCTATACAAACCGAACCCACGGCGGCAAGACCCTTTAGCGTCGATGACTTTCAAAGTAACAAGCTCATCTCTAAGGTTTTGTAGCCTTTGTTACTTCAATCGCAATTAACTTTACATTTCCTAATAAAATGAGTGGCAATATCTTTAATCTATGCCTTGCTGATAGGCGATTAGAAATATTATTAAATTTTTATTAAATTTATCGAAAGTGTTGTTAGACTTATAAAAAGTTCTTTTAGCTTAACATTTTGCTTTTAGATGGGTGTTATATGACAAATATCTAGAACCCAACCAGCTAACTCTGCTACAACAGCTTTTCAGCGTGATGATGAAAGTCAATTTTTTCGCAAAAATTTAGTGCTTCATCCAGGAATATAACATCAATACAATTGGGTTGTTGATTGTGAAAATCAAAAAAATAACTTAAGCAGCTAACTAAAATCGATATTTTCTGGAATAGGATTAAAGTAGCTTGTAGCTGCTATAAGGGTAATACCCAAAGTAGATGTGTTGACTTTGAGTTTATGCCAAAGTGAAATTACACTTCACTTTTTAGCGTGAATCATTTACAATTCTCATTCCAAAGAGATTAATACAGCAGTTATGCTCCAAGACACACAAACCATCCGCTATTACCAAAGACTTACCGATGCCTTCATCGAGCTATGGAATCGCGGTTATCGCACGGATGATATGCGGATGTATTTGGATGGATATCTAGCCGCACTGCGACATAGCAACGTTATTGAACCTTTTCTGATTCATCGCCTAGAAGAGGAGGCCAGCCGCTTCTTGTACGATGGATCGAACTTTGCAGTGCCGCAACCACAGCCACAACCCGATTACTACTAAGTACCATTTACCTGGTCATTGATAGTAACCGTTAATTAACCGCAGATGATTATAGCATATTATCTGTATTGGTCAATCGGTTGTCGTGGTGTGAAATTTTGGAGATATTGTATTGATTAAACGCATCCCCTCAGCCCTATATTGGTTTTGCCAATTAGACTGAGGGGATTGTTGTCTAGCAATAAAATCAAGTCCAACAAAGATTATTTTTGCCAGAAACCGATTAAAAAATCCTTGAAAGGGGAAAGAAATAGTATCTCTTTTTTCAAAGATGTAAAAAACGGTATATTGCCTTGATTGCGAAGTGCAAATTCAGCAGCATACCGTTTAGTTATGGTAAAGAGAGATTACGAAGCTAATGCTACTTCTACCTTTTCTTGCAATTCACCTTTTTGGTACATTTCAATCAAGATATCAGAACCGCCAAGGAATTCGCCATTAATATATACTTGGGGAATTGTCGGCCAGCTAGAGTATTCTTTAATACCTTGACGGATTTCAGGGTCTGATAGAACGTCAACCGTCTCAAAGGGAACTCCCAAGGTATTGAGAATCTGCACAACGTTGTTAGAGAAACCACATTGGGGCATTAACTTGTTTCCCTTCATGAAAACTAAAATCTTGTTTTCTTGTAGCAAGCTATCAATTTTGTCTTTGAGTTCTGGTGTCATGGTATTTATGTTTCCTATGTTGCATTAATAGAGTGAGGAGTGAGGAGTGAAGAGTGAGGAGTTAAAAATTCATAATTCATAACTCTTAACTTCTAACTTCTAACTCCTAACTTTAGGAACTTGCTGTTGCTTGCCAAGTTTCGGGAGTGTATGTTTTCACCGCCAAGGCATGAATCGCTTCAGTTGACATAGCTTGACCCAACGCACCATAAACTAACTGGTGCTGTTGCACTAGTCCTTTACCTGCAAAGTGCGATGAAACTACTGTCACTTGATAGTGGTCGCCGCCACCAGTCAAGTCCTGCACCTGAACCTGTGCGTCTGGCAGTCCCGCCTTGATCATTTCCTCAACCTGTTGCGGACTAATCATCGCAATTCCTGAAAAAACTTACTTTTCTATTATTAACAGATATAGAGCAAACGCCTGTGCCAACTTTAGGCTTTGGCAAGGCTGTAGATACACGCGCCTAATGGGGTGTATTGCTTGAGAACGCTCAGGTTTTGGCTGCGGCGGATAGCTCTATCCTAGCACTGGGGCGTTCCCAAGCGACTGGTTAAGGAAATATGGGTATGCAAAAAGAGGCAACAAAAATTTAATTTATTTTTTTGGGGATGAGGAAGATGAACTACCACCTTCTCTGGGATAGGGAGAATCAACAAAACCCAACTCAAACAACTGTTTATAGGCTTTCTTGCCTAAATCCCGCGTCGGATTTTGACTCTTAATTATTTGAATCAACAATGGTACAGCTAATTCTGGCTGATTTTGTGCCCGATGTACCAATGCTAGCTGAAAGGTAGCTTCATCTCGCTTTTGGGCTGTTAATAGAGCTTTTTGACGCTGAGAATCAGAAACTCTGTTGTCAATTCCCGAAAAGCTAGAATTTAACTCTTGATAAAAATTAGATAGCTGATTATAAACTTGACGTGCTTCTTGCAGTTTCTTGGCAGCTAAGGGGTAGTTTTGAGCAGAAACAGCTTGTTCTGCATCTTTTACTAAGCGATCGCCACCTGCAATGCTCAAAAGGCTGTTATTTTCGGTTATGGGGCGGAGGTTATTAGGATCGTTGGGGTCAATGAGTTGTGGTTGGCTGGTAGTGCCTGGTGACTGTGATACCTGAGCATTCACAGGTGATAGCAGGCTGAGGACTGCTATAACTGATAAAACAGTACGGTGCATCAAGGTAACAGCGACAGCAGTGTTCATGGGATCAATTAGTGCGACAACTATACAAAAGAGTTATGGAAACTTCGGGTATCTTAACTCTGTTTTGGTCCTGGACAAAGCAAAGTTACATCCTAAGTATCTCTGATTTAGACTAAAAATCAGTTTAATAGAGTTCCCATTACCCTTGTATATCAACTAACTTATATCGCTGTGATGAGTGATACCTACGGGAGAGTGCGTCACCATCTGTCTGATTACCGACTTTCCTCGCCAATAATTATCTCTGCTTAATTGGAATATTTGGCAGGAGAATTTTCCCAAAGCACTGCTTGAAGTTTTTGTGTAGGCGTAGCACGCGCTTCTCTACGAGACGCTCCGCGAACGGCTGCGCTCAGTGACCGCCGTAGGCATCGCACCAAACTATTTTAGAATAGCAATGTCTTCAGTTGGCGCTTCCCAACTTTTATTTAACTCTCTGACCAAATAGTAAAAATATTTATCATCCAGCAATTCAGTAGTTTGCAGACAATTAATTAGCTATTGGCTCAAAAAAATGCCAATTTGGCTGAATATATTATCAATAGAGCGTAATCTATATATATACATCCTCAAAGGTTACAAAATACTACTAATGTTTTGTGACTTACTCAGGATGAATATAGCAGTTAGTAATTAGTGTCAAATATCGGATTTTGCAGTTTCTTAATTATGCACTGTCAATGATTATGAGGTTTGACTACATCAAGAATTAGTAATTTCTGCAAATGCGTGATTAGTAACTTTTGTTTCTTGATGGCTCAATTGTTGCAGTGCCTTTGCTAAATCAGTTGTGAGGTTTTTTGCATCTTGTTTTATACAGCCATTCATGTAATCCGCGACTTTAATTGGGGAGCCAATGTCAATACTCACATCTGTACCCCAATTGGGATAAGGTTGGCTGTAGTTAATTCCAATGGGTATAATTTTCACTCCCAGCCCGGAATGACTAGATTCAGCACTCAAAGCAAGACGAGCAATTCCCGGTTTTAACTGGTGAACTTGGCCATCACGAAAAATGTTGCCTTCTGGAAAGATTACCAGGGTTTTTTGCTGCTGAAGTAGCTCTACTCCATGACGTAGCGTGCGGATTGATGGATGCTTAGAATTTACAGGAAACCCCCCCAAACGTTGGACAAACCAGCCTTGCAAACCTTGGCATTCGTCAACTGTTACCATAAATCGCAAGTCTTGCTTTCTCAGACAAGCGGTAGCGTAGGGTACAAGCAATGCATCCCAACGCGCCCGATGGGTAGGCGCGAGAATCACAGGCCCAGTTGTGGGGATATTTTTTTGTCCGGTTATTCTAATTTGTCCAAAGAATAATGGTAATAGGCAGTGACGCCCTAATAAATATGCCAGAGGACTTAACCAAGGAGAAACCCTTGAGGTAGTACCAGCTACTTGATGATTTGCTGGTGTGTGCTGGCAGGTATCGGATGAAGAGTAAAATTCCATCATGACGGATGCAGCTGATTGACGGGTAAAATTTAACGAAAAGTCTGATTAGTTACACCGTAGATTCTCTTGCGTGACTTGTCTGGTACCAGATGGACAGTTTTAGCTCTGTCCGTTAGTTTACCTGACGCCGCCTAGCAGCAAACCAAGTCTGTAATTGCTGACGACAAGCCGACTCTAGAATGCCTCCGATTACTTGGAGACGGTGATTAGAAGCAGCGCTATCGGGGATGTTAATAACTGTACGAATGGCGCCAGTTTTTGTATCGTCTACTCCATATACCAGTATTCCTAGTCGTGATTGGACGATCGCACCTGCACACATCGGGCAAGGTTCGAGAGTTACATAGAGTGTGCATTCATTAAGATGCCAATTTTGTAAAGTTGTTGCCGCTGTCTTGATAGCGAGAATTTCCGCATGAGCGGTAGGGTCTTTGTCACGCTCTTTTCTGTTTTCTCCTTGTGCTAGCAATTTGCCTGTTGAATCAATGATAACAGCACCTACAGGGACTTCACCCGCATCACCTGCTGTTTTTGCTAATTCTAAGGCATAACTCATCCATCGTTGATGTATAAGATATTCTGTGTATTTAGTTAACATATTCTTATCAATATAAAAACTTCAAAATTCCACACATTTTCTAGGATGAGTAACTCGCCTGTCCGACAAGAAATAAAAAGCATATAGCCCACAGACTAGAAGTCTGGGGCTAAACAAATCAAAATTCTTAAATTTAGCCTTACCAAGCCAGCCATTGGGGGCTAATTTGATTTCTAAATAGCGGCTTGGGCTAAAAGGGGATCGAGTTGACTTTGTGTATCTAACTGATAGAGGTCATCGCAGCCGCCAATGTGCTGGTTATTGATAAAAATTTGTGGTACAGTACGGCGACCGTTGGCGCGTTCTGCCATTTTCGCTCTGGCTGCTTCGTCGCCGTCGATTTTGTATTCAGTGAAATTTACACCTTTCCACCACAGCAGCATTTTGGCTCGAATGCAGTAAGGACAAGTTTGCCAGGTGTAAAGTTCGACGTTGGCTTTGACTCGCTCTGGATGGCGATTTAAAAGGGGATTAAGAAAGTCCAGCATATTTTTTTAAGCAAGGTTTTAACTATGTCTCTAGCCTAGATCGTTAGACATCTTGCAAAAGTAACTTTTGCTTTCCGGTTGGGGAAAGGAAAAAGGGAAAATTCCATACCTTTACCCTTTACCCTTTACCCTTTACCCTACTCCTACAACAAGTCTATTGCTTACCGCATCGGCGCTGGAACCCATTTTTGGAAACCCTCTAAATGATTCCAGTAAGCTAAATATCCAGTCAATGCCCAAATTAGAGCGGCTACTATCAGCACTGCTGTGCCAATTAGCCGCCAAGTTCGGTTGGTTTTCCAGTAGAGAGTTGGTGCTGCAAAAATACCACCTAATCCAGTTAAAATAAAGCCGATTCCCGATAAAAGCGGTTGCTTTGTCAAATTCAAGTTGATGATACGGATACCCACTACGATCGCAACTGCACCAGCAAAGAAGCCGTAAATTGCGATTGTCAATAAATCCCAATTTTGAGCAAGAGAAATTGCAGCTGCAATAAACAAGATTCCAAATAGGATACTCGTCTCACCGAAAGCAATATTGAAGCTACCCATTACTGGCCAGGTGAAGCTCATGTGTAAACCAGTTGTGAGTGCGATCGCACCCGTAATTCCGAAACCGGGAATCCACGGTTTTTGATTAGAACTATCTATACCACGATACACATAGTCAGCCAGTAGAAATAGCCCAGCTACCATATTGATTAACATGAGTGTGATGTAGTCGATAAACACGATTAACCTCTGAATTTGACAAGCTTTTTACTTTGCGTCTCGTTTTTTAGTTTTTAGTGAATTCACCAGCTTTTTTCTTTATTATTTTATACCTAAAGATAAACACTCAATAAAAGCAATGTTTTAGATATACACTGCTACCTATTTGTGCTAGTTCTTAACTTAGTTGCTTTTGAACACGCTTTATACTGGAGTAGTTAGGGGTGAAAAATGAGGATGTGTTAACTGGCACTTTTCTAACGAGTTAGCAGTAAAACTTAACTTTCTTCCACGTGTATCCGCCCTTTGGTAGACTTGAAAACTGAAATGGCCAGATAAAGCAGCGGAAATTCAAGCAGTTGAGAGGGCAGACTCTGTGGAAAATACACTTGGGTTAGAGATTATTGAAGTAGTAGAGCAAGCGGCGATCGCATCCGCAAAGTGGATGGGTAAAGGCGAAAAAAATACTGCTGACCAAGTAGCTGTGGAAGCTATGCGGGAGCGGATGAATAAAATCTATATGCGCGGTCGCATTGTGATTGGAGAAGGCGAACGCGATGACGCGCCGATGTTATACATTGGGGAAGAAGTTGGTATCTGTACCCAACCAAATGCCGAAGCTCTCTGTAACCCTGATGAATTAATCGAAATTGACATCGCCGTTGACCCCTGTGAAGGTACGAACTTGGTAGCTTATGGACAACCTGGTTCGATGGCTGTCTTGGCAATTTCTGAAAAGGGTGGCTTATTTGCTGCTCCTGACTTTTACATGAAAAAGTTAGCAGCACCTCCCGCCGCTAAAGGCAAAGTAGACATCAACAAGTCAGCAACAGAAAACCTCAAGATTCTCGCTGAGTGTCTAGATCGCTCGATTGAAGAACTCGTGATCGTGGTGATGAAGCGCGAACGCCACAACGATTTAATTAAAGAAATCCGTGAGGCTGGAGCGAGAGTCGCCCTAATTTCAGACGGTGACGTAGGTGCAGCTATCAGCTGTGGTTTTGCTGGAACTAATATCCACGCGCTGATGGGTATCGGTGCGGCTCCTGAAGGTGTAATCTCGGCAGCTGCAATGCGTGCTTTGGGTGGACACTTCCAAGGTCAACTGATTTACGATCCTGCAATCGTAAAAACAGGTTTGATTGGAGAAAGCAGAGAAGCCAATATCGAGCGCTTAAAGTCTATGAATATCAATGACCCCGATAAGGTCTATGATGCTCATGAATTGGCATCTGGTCAAACTGTTCTGTTCGCTGCTAGCGGCATTACCAGTGGTAATCTCATGCAAGGTGTACGTTTCTTCAACGGCGGAGCTAGAACTCAAAGCTTGGTAATTTCTAACCAGTCGAAAACTGCTCGATTTGTTGATACAATTCACATGTTTGGTGAAGGCAAGACTCTCCAACTGAACTAATTTTTAGGGAATGGGGAATGGTAAAAGTAGAGGTGAAGCATTAGGAAAGAAATCTTTCTATAAAATGGAAAAATAGTCAACCAAATGCTTCATCGTTACACTAGTTAGTAGTTAGTATTTAGTGATTAGTTATTGTTTATTAGTTGGAAAAATTATCAACCAATAAACAAAAATTCCCCATTCCCTATTCTCACTCAATGCCCTATTTTCAACTACCAACTAGTAACTACGATTTAGCAAATGAATATAGCAGTGGTGGGGTTAAGCCATAAAACAGCCCCAGTAGAAGTCCGGGAAAAACTGAGCATTCCAGAACCACAAATTGAAGGTGCGATCGCTCAACTGGCCAGCTATCCCCATATTGACGAAGTTGCAATTCTTAGTACTTGTAACCGTCTGGAAATTTACATTGTTGCCAGTGAAGCAGACCAAGGTATTCGGGAAGTAACGCAGTTTCTTGCGGAATACAGTAAATTGCCCGTGCTTTCTCTGCGACAACACTTGTTTATGCTGCTACATGATGATGCAGTAATGCACGTGATGCGGGTAGCAGGTGGTTTAGATAGTCTGGTACTCGGAGAAGGTCAAATTCTGGCTCAGGTGAAGACTACTCACAAACTGGGACAGCAATATAGCGGTATAAAAACCATTTTGAATCGATTATTTAAACAAGCGCTGACAGCCGGTAAGCGGGTTCGCACTGAAACGAGTATTGGTACTGGGGCTGTCTCTATCAGTTCGGCAGCTGTAGAGTTAGCACAGATAAAAGTGGCAAATTTGGCAGCTTGCCGAGTGGTAATTCTGGGTGCTGGTAAAATGTCACGGCTGCTGGTGCAACACCTAATTTCTAAAGGTGCTGTGGAAATTAGTATTGTAAATCGCTCTCGCGATCGCGCCCAAGAATTAGCAAAGCTGTTCCCTCAACAACCGATCAAAATTCATCCACTATCGGAAATGATGAGCGTAATTGCCGAAAGTGATTTGGTGTTTACAAGTACTTCAGCAACAGAGCCAATACTCGATCGTGCCAAATTAGAAATGGTTTTAGAAGTTCAGCGCTCTTTAATGTTATTTGATATTTCTGTGCCGCGTAATGTTCATGCGGATGTAAATGAATTGGAAAATGTGCAAGCGTTTAATGTGGATGATTTGAAGGCAGTAGTAGCGCAAAACTACGAAAGCCGTCGGAAGATTGCACAGGAAGCTGAGAAACTTTTAGAAGAAGAAGTGGCAGCCTTTGATATTTGGTGGCGCAGTCTGGAAACTGTGACTACTATTAGCTGTCTGCGAAATAAAGTCGAAACCATCCGCGAACAAGAGTTAGAAAAAGCTTTGTCGAGATTGGGTTCGGAATTCGCTGACAAACATCAAGAAATAATAGAGGCATTAACACGGGGAATTGTCAATAAAATTTTACATGACCCGATGGTGCAATTGCGATCGCAGCAAGATGTTGAAGCTAGACGGCGCTGTATGCAAACTCTGCAAATGCTGTTCAACCTCGATGCAGAAGAACAATTTAGTTAAATTTAACAACAAAATCCCCGGCTTCTGTGAAAAGTTGGGGATATGAGCTTTCAATTAGATATACTTCTAATTAGATAGATGTCTAATTAGAAATTAGTTATGCAACCAGAGCAATTTAACATCTTACTCCGCTTTTTCAAGGCATTAGCGGATGATAGCCGATTGAAGATTGTAGGTATCCTGGCGAATCAGGAGTGCAGCGTTGAAGAATTGGCGGCGCTACTGCAACTGAAGGAACCGACGGTATCCCATCATTTAGCGAAACTTAAAGAGCTAAATTTGGTGACAATGCGTCCTGAAGGTAATAGCCGCCTGTACCAGTTGGATAGTGAGGCTTTGCAAAGCATTAGTAAGGAAATTTTCACACCTGAGAAGATAGCATCCTTGATTGAGGATGTGGATACTGAGGCTTGGGAAAGCAAAGTGTTGAAAAACTATTTCGACGGTGGATACCTTAAGGAAATCCCCGCTAGTCGCAAAAAGCGTCTAGTAATTCTCAAGTGGTTAGCAAACCAGTTTGATATAGGAGTCAACTACCCTGAACGCATGGTAAATGACATTCTTAAACGCTACCATCCCGACTGCGCCACCCTGCGACGGGAGTTCATTGCTTGCAAGTTAATGCAGCGAGAGAATGGAATTTACTGGCGTACAACATAGATATGAGAGATGAGCAAACCGCACAATCATAGGTTGTATTTTTATGCAGTTAGAAACACAAAAATTTTCTTATACACCTGAAGAGTATTTAGAAATTGAAGAAAAAGCAGAATATAAAAGCGAATACCGTGATGGAGAAATTGTACCGATGACGGGTGGCACTACAAATCATAATAAAATTGCAGGCAACTTTTATGCTTATTTGAAGTTTGGTTTGAAAGGCAATAATTATGATGTTTATATTGGTGATGTGCGTTTATGGATACCCCGTTATCGCCAGCATACATATCCTGATGTAATGGTGATTGAGGGACAACCTATTTATACGGGAACCAGCACAACAACGGTTATGAACCCGATGTTAATTGCTGAAGTTTTATCTAAATCGACTAAAAATTATGACCAAGGCGATAAGTTTCTTTATTATCGCTCCATTCCAGAATTCAAGGAATATATTTTAATTGACCAATATCAGTATCACGTGATGCAGTATGTAAAAACTGCGGAAAGCCAATGGTCATTCACTGAACTTGAACATGAATCTGCAATTTTATCACTGCAAACGGTTGATTTTCAAATTGAATTGCGCGACCTTTATGAGCAAATCAATTTTGGAGAAAATAACGAAGATTAAAAAATAAAGCTTTGATTCACCTCGGATGCTGATTCATCCAACAAAATTAACTTGGAATTGTTTAGGGAGTAGCTACCAAAATCCTTCACTAAATTTGTGTTTCTTCCTCGGTAAAGATAGGAGGCCACAATTCAGTAACGGGCAATTCCCAACCGGGGAAAAGTTCTGGTATCGTTAAAGTATCGCCATTTTCTAAAACTGTCGGTTCGCCTGTAGAGCGATAAATTGTAACTGTCTCTTCATCAGGATCGATCAGAATCCCGACGATCGCTCCTAGTTCTATAAATTTTAAAATCTTGGCTACTATAAGTTTAATTTTATCGCTCTGAGATTTAATTTCTACCACCAAGTCAGGGACAAGTTCTCCAAAGTAACGAGGACTTTGGAGAAGTCGGGAAGCGCGAACAAAGGAAACATCGGGTGCTTTGAGGTTTGTATCTGGCATGATGAAACCGCCAGCAGAATCAAATACTCTTCCCCAGCGACGAGGATTTATCCAGGCAAAGAGAAAGGCAATGAGACGACTACTGATTTCGCTGGATACAATATCTGACGGCCCCATTATTGAAATTTTTCCATTTTCGAGTTCCAGCTGGTAATCTAAACCTGCTTCGGTAAAAGCGGTTTGAACTTGCTCTAAATCTCTGATTGTCATTATTGACATAAAAAGCTTTTTTCACTGAGATATACAACTCGATTTTAACAAGAGCCAAATTTCCGAAAACAATTAATCAGATGACAGCAAAACAATATCACCTTCTTTAGCAGCATTCTGAAAAAATTCTACCAATTGTGGATATAGCTCAAACAACGGTTCTATCTCTTCTTCATCCCATCCTCCAGGGCTAGGATTTGGGTATATTTCTGCTGCATTAAACACGGTAGAATTAAATCGACTCTTCAATTCTTCAACAGAAATTTGACTTAAAGCATCGGCAACATCTCGAACCTCTTCAAGTGTGAGATACCGTACAAATCCGTAAGTCGCTTCAAACTGCGTTGGCGTACCTCCCATGACTACATTAGAAAGAGGTGGCAATGTTTGGGTATCACCTTCCAAACTTGACTCTCCAGTGAGAAGAAAATGTAGTGCGTGCCAATCTTCAAGCCTGAAGTAATGTTCATTGCGTCGCCGATCTTGTAGTTGGGCAATCATTGCCTGTGGATTATTAAAATCAAAAACTAAATCATCTAAATCAAGCTTAAAGAAAGATGCTGCCGCTTCAGGATCATTTTGAATTTCTGCAAATTCGTGTGGCGTAATGCGTTTATAGCTAGCTGTAATACCCATAATATTTACTTCAATCTAAACACCATTAATAGTGTTCCCTTTGACTTTGAACAAGTAACAGTATTCATGTACTTTTATTTGTCCAAAGTCCGATCGCTAAATACATTGCATAAACAGAAAGTCAATCACACTTTATTTTCCCAAATACGCTTCTAGAACTTTGGGATTAGTTTGAATTTCTGCGGGTGTACCATCAGCCAAATTTTGCCCTTCGGCAAGTACCCAAACACGATCGCACAAGGACATAACCACATCCATATTGTGTTCGATAATCAAAAAGGTCATGCCGTCTTGACGGTTCCAAGTGATTATGCGATCGCAAATATCATCAATCAGTTTTGGATTCACCCCAGCCGCCGGTTCATCCAACAAAATCAACTTGGGATTAGTCATCAGCGCCCGTCCCATTTCCAACAGCTTGCGTTGTCCACCAGACAAGCCACCAGCGTAATCGTGTGCTTTTTTGGCCAAGCCTACTGATTCTAATAAAAACATTGCCCGCTCTTGCAGTTGCTTTTCTTCCTTAGCGACAATGTGCGGTTGCAACTGCACCTGCCAAAAATTTTCACCCGTTTGTTTTTGCGCCGCCAGCAGCATATTTTCTAACACCGACAACCGCGAAAGAGTGCGTGCAACCTGAAAAGTGCGGATTACCCCCTGCTGGGCGATTTGATATGGTTGCAAATTGTGAATCGGTTCGCCGTCAAAAATCACTCGTCCCTTATCTGGGCGGATGAAGTTTGAGAGTAAGTTAAATAAAGTAGTTTTACCAGCACCATTGGGGCCAATCAAGCCCGTAATGCTGCCTTTAGCAACTTCGATTCTGGCCTCATTAACTGCTTTGACACCACCAAAGTTTTTAGAAAGTCCAGTGGCTGCCAAAAGGGGAAGTGGGGATGAATAGTTATTTACCAAGGGTGAGTTCCTCTTTTTTCCCTAAGATACCTTGAGGACGCCAAATCATCAGTACCATCAAAATTAGTCCGATTACCATGATCCGAAATGCGCCCAAACGTGCTTCATCAAGGGAAACGATTCTGGGTAAGACTTCCCGCGTCAGCGCATCGTAAGCAAAGAAAATTACTGCACCTAAGATTGTGCCGACATTATTCCCAGAACCGCCTAAAATTACCATAATCCAAGTGTCAAAGGTGATCTGCGGTTGAAAATTATCAGGGTAAATGGCGCCCAGTTGCCAAGCGAAGAAAGCACCAGCGATACCTGCGATCGCACCGCCTAACATGAGAGATTGTAATTTATACCAAAAAACATTTTTTCCCAGCGCTTTGGGAATTTCTTCATCTTCGCGGATAGCTTTGAGAATTCTACCCCAAGGCGATCGCACCAAAATTTCTAACCGCCAGTATACAAACGCTAAAACCAAAAGCAACACCAGCATTAAACCTGCTTTTGGGTTGTAGTTATACAATCCGATTACCCCAGAAATATAAATCGCTGCCGCCAAAAGTGCTAACACAATTCCCACACCCAAGCGTGATGCAAATTCTTGCTTGCTAGTCGTCCTTTTGCCCAAATCAGTAGTCCGAGATATTTGAGTGGTGCGAATCCATTGCCACAAAGTAAAGAAAGTTACAGCAGCCAGCAGCGTCAAAAGCCCAATCATTATTAATCTGACAAACAAACTTGGCTCTGTAGATAGGGGTATAGGATAACTTTGCACGCCAAACGCCCCAGAAATCCAGGTGTCACCCACAGGTAAATCCTGATTATTCACCACCAAACGAATTAATTCGCCCGTACCAATGGTGACAATTCCTAGATAATCTTCTCGTAAGCGGAGAGTTACAAAACCAATTATCAAACCCAACAAAGCAGCGACAATTGCCCCAGCCAGTGCTGATACAAGTAAGGGTACGCCCTTTAAGCTTAACAATACCGTTGTATATGCTCCCAGAGTCATGAAAGCAATATGACCAAAGTTAATTAATCCTGTAAAGCCCCACTGTAAATTCAGTCCTAGTGCGAATAGAGCAAAAAGCGCCGTAGAAATTGCTAAGAAAATTAGATAGTCAACCATATTAAATTATTTGGTCATTTGTCATTGGTCATTGGTCATTTTTCATTTTTCATTTTTCATTAATTATCCTCCCCTACTCCCCTGCTCCCCTGCCCCCTCGTCGGGCGAATAAATTTTAGCGTAGCTTGAGCGTAGCTAATTTTATGGGAATACTATTTATTGTTAGTGTTTGGTGGTAGGGAATAATTGACGTATGAATTTGCTGCGACTTAGAATGCATCACTTAATCGAGCAATTAGGCGATGACGATTTACAAGACATTTGGAATGTTCTTGAAGCTTTACATTATGACTTTTATATGCTCAAAGCGATACAAAAAGTCAAGCGATCGCAGCAACCGTGGGATATCTTAACCCATGAAGAAGCGATAAGACTGTTGATGTTTTTCTAATTCAGCAGCGCTTTTGAGCTAGTGCCAGTGGCCCCTCAAGTTTTGGTGAAGGTAACGCCCAGTGAGTCTGGAAATGCGCTATGCCAGGTCTTTTTTGCTAGACCTGAAGAATTTAGAACCTGCTGCCTACGAGCGGGTGCATGATTTTGTTTTTATTGAGTTAGCCCAAAAGTGGCAACTGACTGATTTAAAAGAACTGCGACAGCTTGATAGTGAAGGCATTTTTCACCGCTTCACCCTAGACAATTATCTGATTGGTATAGAAATTAGAGGTGAAATTGTAAAATTTCTGCGTGTCATTCCTATGCCAGATGTTTAAAGTAAAGAGTCAATCAATTTTGGATTTTGGAATTGCGGATTTTGGATTTGTTCCACCCACATTCGCTTTCTTGGCACATTCGCGGTAGCGTCTGCTAAAGAAGTGCGGGGCATCAACCGAAATAATTTTTAATCTAAAATCTAAAATTTAAAATCTAAAATTGGCACGGTCAAGGGAACACTTAAAACTGTAAACTGTATAAGGCTAGGCAGGGATCGCTATAACCTTACATTAAACTGGTTTTTGAAAAACACTTTATTTGAGATTTCCCTATGGATGCTAGGGCACTTTGGCAACGATACCAAAACTGGTTGTATTTCCACGAGGGATTGGGACTGTACTTAGACATAAGTCGGATACGGTTCGATGATGCCTTCGTGGATTCGTTGCGGCCGAAGTTTGACAAGGCGTTTGCGGATATGGCTCAACTAGAGAAGGGTGCGATCGCAAATCCCGACGAGAACCGCATGGTTGGACACTACTGGCTGCGAAATCCTGATTTAGCACCAGCTCCAGAACTTACACAAGAAATAGTTCAAACTCTAGAACAAATCGAAGCTTTTGCAGAAAAAGTCCAAACAGGTGCTATCCATCCTCCCAGAGCAAGCCGATTCACGGATATTATCTCCATTGGCATTGGTGGTTCCGCTCTTGGCCCCCAATTCGTCGCGGAAGCTCTCGCTCCTGATTTCCCGCCCCTGAAAATTCACTTTATCGATAACAACGATCCCGCAGGTATCGATCGCGTTCTCAATCATCTACGGAATAGCCTCGCCAGCACTTTGGTATTGGTGATCTCCAAATCTGGGGGAACACCAGAACCTCGCAACGGCATGATTGAAGTTAAAAAAGCTTACGCCGGTCACAATTTGGAGTTTGCCCAATATGCGGTAGCAATTACCAGCGTTGATAGCAACCTCGATAAACTGGCCAAAGAAGAAGGCTGGCTGGCCAGATTTCCGATGTATGACTGGGTAGGAGGACGCACCTCAGAAATGTCTGCTGTGGGGCTAGTACCAGCGGCATTACAAGGCATTGATGTTCGCGCTATGCTAGATGGCGCCAAAGAGATGGATGACGCTACCCGCGTCCCAGATGTAAAAAATAACCCAGCAGCCTTGCTTGCTTTGTCTTGGTACTTTGCAGGTAACGGAAAAGGCGAAAAAGATATGGTTGTTCTACCTTACAAGGACAGCTTATTTTTATTCAGTCGCTATTTGCAACAGCTGGTGATGGAATCCTTGGGTAAAGAAAAAGACTTAGATGGCAACGTTGTCCATCAAGGTATTGCCGTTTACGGCAACAAAGGCTCAACAGATCAACACGCTTATGTCCAGCAGTTACGCGAGGGTGTAGCGAATTTCTTTGCTACCTTCATCGAAGTGTTGGAAGATCGTCAAGGCCCATCCACTGAAATAGATCCAGGAGTTACATCAGGCGATTATCTTTCCGGTTTTCTCCAAGGAACCCGACAAGCGCTTTATGAAAATCATCGCGATTCGATTACAGTCACAATTCCTCAAGTTAATCCTCGAATTGTAGGGGCATTAATTGCTTTGTATGAGCGTGCTGTTGGTTTATATGGTAGTTTGGTCAACGTCAACGCCTATCATCAACCAGGCGTAGAAGCTGGCAAAAAAGCTGCTGCTTCCATTCTTGATTTACAAACACGAGTGATAGCAGTGCTACAAAAAGAAAAAACTCCCCTTACTCTTGACGAACTAGCCGAGAAAGCAGGCGCATCAGACCAAGTTGAGGCAATTTACAAGATTTTGCGTCACATCCATGCCAATCAGCGGGGTGTAGTTTTACAAGGCAATCTTCAGAAACCCGGTAGTTTGACCGTTTCTGCTAGCTGATAGCTCTAATCTAAATCTTAGATTTTGTCTAGAATTGTTGTCTCAACAACAATTTTTTATTGTGAAGCATCCTAAATAGAAGATATATCTTCTGTCTAGGATGCTTCACCGTATAATTCGTAATTCGTAATTCGTAATTCGTAATTAAGTTTGATCGCTCAATAGCGTTTCATCTAAGTGTTGCTTTCTTCTATTCCTTTGCCTAATTACGAATTATTTTAATTATGAATTGCCATCAGGCGTTGATTAAAGTAACTCTTGGGTAAAAAACAGCGATCGGGTAAAAAAGGATTGTTGAGATTTTGACATAAGAAAGTGCTGGGTTTATCCCGATGACAAAATGGTGGCACAATTCCCCAATGTTCTGCTAGCCAAATCCAGTATCCTGTTTCAATTCTGCCGTAACTTGATACTGTGAGAATTTCTCCAACGCTGTTGTTAATAGATACTAAATCTGATGATGATTTGATGTCAATTAATAGCCAAGCTAACTCATCAGCAGAAAAGTAATAGCCATTTTCGGCAGCAATATCGACGAATTGCTGCGGATCTTTAGCTATTAGTAATTCTTCTTTGAGAGATGGCGTTTTTTGGGCAATATCAAAAAGATCCCAAATCTGTCTTCTCGTAACTAGAAACCAGGCAAGTTCTTCTGCGGTCAAATTATAACCGTTTTCTCTTGCTAACTTGAGAAACGGCTCAAGGCTATCGGTTTCTGCTAGTTGACTTTTCAACTGGAAAGTTTGCTCTACTAGTGACAAGAAATCAATAATCTTTTGCCATGTCACTTTGTCAAAGTCTTTGTTAACTTTTATTTTTTCTTTCCAATAGATGTATTTATCTTCTTTAAGAAAGAAATTCCAAATTTGATAATACATGGGTCATCTTGCCTAAGTTGTAAACTTGGTAGAGGTTTATGATTAATAAACACCAGTGTAGTAAGTATAATGTGTTTCTTCGACAGTACTAAATTCTTATCTTATGTAAATGTAGTTACACAGTGGCTAAGTATGAATTTTATGTAAAGTTTGTCACTATAAATAACATTTACTGAGGAAAAGATGAAAGATTGCGATGCCTTGTGGTGGATTGCAACTAAGATTTTTATTGCTTCTCATAAAATAAAATTAAGTCAATAGATAGTATTAATTATTCATGAAGTAATTAATTGTAAAGCAATCTGTAGTTTAGTTATTTTGAAACAAACTGCGTATTTATACGGAGAAGAAAGCTAAGTATAGCGTATTGTAGAGAAGGCGAGAGGTGAACTGAAATTTTTTTATATCCATCTAAATAGTAAAATTACATAGAAAGTTCCAGCGATCGCCTGTATCTTCCTGTTAACTAAAATTAAAGCAATATTAAAAAATGGGATTAGTGAATTATTAAGCTTGTATCTCAACTTTAAGATAAATGCGATCGCACTTAAGTTATTTTTAAACGAACCGCCAATACGCAGAGAGAAGAAAAGAGATAGATTGTACTCGCCTTTATATTTCCGTAAAATAAAGTTAAGACAGCATTAACAAATAGGGCTAATTACTATGGCTGAATCAACTGCAAAACAACCTGCACGTCGAGGCAGAATCTTTCCAGAACGAATTTTACCACCAGAAGAACTTGCTAGACGCAAAGCTGAAGATGAGGCATTTTATCATCGCTGTCGGGAAATTTTTGAGCGTGTGCGTCCCGATTTGATTAAGGAACATTATGGCTGGTATATTGCAGTAGAGCCAAATAGTGGTGATTACTTAATTGATGTGGATAAAATGCAAGCTCATAAAAAATCTCTTGAAAAATACTCAAATAGTAGACATTGTGTATTCTGTTTAAATGAAACGGGAACAACTGGCACAATATGATTCAGGGGGACTTTGGAGATAATGGGCAACTATTTTTTGAAATTGATTTGATTACATCTGATGGATTAGATTTGTCTGTAGATGCTATGTTGGATACTGGTTTTACAGGGTTTCTCGCTATTAATAAACAAGATTTAGAGGGTCTAGACTGGTTTTATATTGGTGAGGAATCTCTACAAACTGCTAAAGGAGAATCAAGATTTGATATTTATTTAGGCAAGGTGATATTAAACGAACAAGAGTATGAAATTAACGTTTATGTGGGCAATGAAATGACGGAAGTATTGTTAGGCTCAGAATGGCTAAAAATTCTGCCGTTGGTGGTAAATTATCAGGCTGGTATATTAACTTTAGGATAACTGCGATGCCTACGAATGACTGCGCTTATGCACTTCAACTATTTTTAAACGAACCGCAAAGTACGCCAAGCGCGCGAAGGTAAGAAAATAAATATATTTTACTATATTTAGTTAATAGGTAAATTGCGGAGAAAGTCAAAGCGATCGCTCTTCCAATCACTACCTTTAATTCGTCCTAAATAGCCTGTTAAAGGTGAGGAAAGTTCTATCAGTAAATCGTGAACTACTTCATCATTTAGCTTGGGGTTATGAGTAGAATTGGCATTATAATGAACACGAATTTCTATAACTGTAAAACTCTGGTGTGTAGCTTTTGAAGTTTCGTTGTCTTGTTCAGAGAGTTCTTTGACTGCTGTAATCATTTGCGATCGCAATTTAATCTCTTTCTCAGCTTTATCAATATATTCATCAATTTTATAGTCAATTTGCCCAGGTTCTAGATATTGCTGTAATTCGACTAAGTTAATAGCGCCTGGATGTTTTGCCTTTAATTCAACTAGCTTTTGTAGAGTCATTACATTTATAATACTGATTTTAGATATCTGAGCAGATTCTTTCAGATTTTTAGTTGGTTGCCCTGGGCCAATAATCAACCGCAAAGCTTGAAGATAATTTTCTTTAAGATGCCTTTTACCAATCCTATCTAATTCTTCTACTGCACGATCAGGAATGCTTTTACCTGCTTTACATTCGCAAACAAGAGGATAAGGTTGTGAGCAAAATAAGTCTAAGCCACCTGCACCGCCTTTGTAGTTTTCTTCAACTTTGAATCCTAAAAAATCAAGGCTACGGTGTGCAATGATTTCAAAATCTGTACCAGCTTGATAGTTGCTTTTACCCTCATCTTTTTCTATGCTGCGATCGCCCAATTTTGCAATATCATTTATCCAAGCTAAATTCGGATCGGCTTGCTTAATTAGCTTGTCACTATTCCAACCTAAAAATACTTTGATATCATCGTCTAATTGTTTCGCGGCTGGTTGGCTAATGGTTAGGGATGCGATCGCACTCTGCAATTCTTCTAATTCAGGGTGTAGTGGTGGTTGTCGATTTTCTAGTTGATGCTTGCGTTGGGCGAAGGTGCGATCGTTTAATACTGGCTTTGCTTCATAAATAGTTGAAGGCTCCTTTAAGTAAATAAACTGACTATTTGCCTTGATAGAGAGTGTGATTAGTTTGGGCAACTGATAAACGCGCAAGTATAACAAAAAAATATTATGTCGTTGCCTTAGTATTTCTTGTAACGCTTCTGTAGTCCAAATTGTTAGGGGTGATAAAGCAGACAATGATTCAGTACTATGAAGAGGTTCACACTTTTCACAAGTTACCCAGGCATTCAATGATATAGTTTCAGCACTTACTTGTGCAAGAGCAATTTCGGCGGTAGCCAAAAAATTTGAGTGATAGTATTGCTCAATTGGCAGCACATTAATTGAAGCATCCGTTGGACAAAGGGCAAATTGACGCTCTGGAACGATATAATTTTTGGACATCGCCACAATTGATCGTCCTTGGATTAATGCCTCAATATCTGGTGCAGGCAAGCAAATAGCAGTATTAATTACAACAAAATTATTCATTATTGCTGAAAAATCCAAATATTATGGCTAAACAAACCAATTCAATATGTGCGGGCTTTGTTTGTTTAGCCCGAAGCTTCTAGCTTGATGAAAATTTGTTACAACAATATGTATACACCCATTTTAATTATCTTCATCAATAGCATCTTTAGGAATTTCACCAGATGGATCGCTAAGAATTTCATGGATGAGATTATTGTCGAGTACTATCCTATTTTGTATGATAAAATCAATGATTTCTGCTTCAGTTAATTCATAATCATTTTGTGCTTTTATCACAGAACTAATTGCTAAAATTGGCTTAATTTCTTCAGCTTTTAATAATACCCATTCTCCACCTAAATGAGATGATAAAAGTATATCTAAATACTGTTTTGCTTTAGTGCCACTACTAATCTTTTTAGAACGAATTAAGCAGCCACGAGTTAAATCAAACTCTTTATATTCGATTAAGCGTTTCAATCCAGCCTGTAGGAACCTACCACTAACCCCTTGAAGAATAGCTACTCCAATTTTTACAATATTTCCGTTTTCCTGACCAACAATTTTAAAATTGATATATCCTTGATCTACACTACGAGCTTTAATATCTGCGATTTCTGTAATTTTGACTTTTTCTAAAACTTGTCCAACTAAGGTAGAAAAGCTGAATCGCAGAGCATTAGCAACTTTAGTTTTATCCTCAATGCCATCTTGTATCTTACTTTCAATGGCTGCCAGTTCTTTCTTGTAAGCAGATTCTACGGGGTGTGATGGTGGTGTGAATTCAGTAGGTTCACTCCAGTTTTCCTTACACCATTGCAACACTTTTCTTACCATTGGTCTTTCTTTTCCCAGTTCTTTCAGCTTATCTTCGTCAAAAGGATAAACTGAATTAGGAGATGTTACTCCCTGTTGGTTATAAAAGTCTCTCAACCACTGGGAAACTAAGGTGATAACATCTTCCGATTTGAGATAAGTTAACTCAATACTCTTTTGAGCAATCCGATCTGTAACTGATTCAGCCTCTTTTAAGGCTCTTATTTGATCGGTCCAAGTCTGAGGAAACATAGCCGTTATAAAAACACCCCGTTTAATCTTGTCGTATAAGTCTTTGGCTAAAATAGCAGTAACTTGTGATGCCGTGTATCCTGCATCATTACACATTAGGATACTTTCTAATTCGTCAAAACAAATTACTATTGGTTTGTAATCACTAATTAAGTCCAGAATTTGGCGAACTGTGCTGAAGGCTTGGGCTTCTCTATCCTGGGGGCTGGTGTTTGCTAGACCTAATGCATCAGCTCTTGACTGTGGTAATTCTTGACCAGCAAGCCAGTTTATAGCGTAACGCTCTTCAGATGGATTAGAAGAGAGTGTCCATAAAATTGCAGCGATAATATCAGGGTTTTCAATGTCATGCTTAATTCCCAGTACTCTATCTGTCCAATGCTCAACTACCTTAGAATTTACTTTTAAGACTTCGGAAAAATGACGAACCATCTCATCAGGTGTAAAAGCTTTGTTGTAAGCTTCATTGAAAATAGCAGTTGCTAATTCCCTCCACTGGCTCATCCCCTGGCTACCGATGTGTTTGAGGCTATTTGCTAAATTCCGTAAAAATTCAGCTTTAATTCGATTTAAATCGTTAATCTCGCTCGTATAGACAAATAAAGCACTACCATCAGTCTGAAGTCGGCGGCGAATTCGACTGATAAGATGGCTTTTGCCTAGTCCTTTTTCAGCCTTGATAGTAATGCCTATGACAGATTGTTGTTTGGTGCGAACTCTCTCAATGGCATCAAAAACAGCACCTGAGGCATGGGCATTTAAGGAGGGAACGTCAGGAAAACCTGTTACCCAAATATCTTGACTTCTAACTACTAAAGGTCTGTCGAATGGGTTGTGACTTTTGATGGCATTAATTAGGCCGTTGTCGTTAGACATGGATCTAGGGTGAGGTTAATTTTGGATGGTAGATGTTAGATTGCTCAGTATTTGTAAGCTGCACGACATCTAATTGGGGTTTAACTATGTGCAAGGAGTAACCTAAGAATAGGTTTATGAGTTTAAACGCTTTGCATAGCAGCGTAATCCGCTTACTGGGGTAGTTATGGAGTCTTCCAATTTGTCTGGATCGCTGTCTGATAAGCTACCACCTTGGAGTTGCAAAATGTCTTTCTCTTGCATTTCCAGTAGCCACCCGTTGAAATTTTCACGACTTACTCGATCCCCTATTTCTCTCCTGAGCCGATAAATTGGCACAAGATCGTCTAAGTTGTAGTTTTGGTTCAACTTGTCGTAGACTTCTAGGGCGTGTCATCAATTAGGTAAACTGGAATCAGAACTGCTGAAAAAGAAT